>NZ_JAENDM010000018.1:0-97575 GCF_019375075.1 Escherichia sp. XD33 | reverse complement strand
TGCCGTTACGCACCACCCCGTCAGTAGCTGAACAGGAGGGACAGCTGATAGAAACAGAAGCCACTGGAGCACCTCAAAAACACCATCATACACTAAATCAGTAAGTTGGCAGCATCACCGCTAATTGATAAAAATAACAATTTTTTTATCCAACTTATCGATCAGGCCTTACGATCAACGGATGATATGATCAAAGCAAATGTTTGGCATCTTTATAAAGAGTGGATTCGTAGTGATGATGTTTCACCTATATTTATAGAAACTGAAGATAATTTAAGAACCTTTAACACGAATGAATTAACACGAAACGATAATATCTTTATCCTGTTCTCCTCAGTCGATGATGGGCCAGTTATGGTGGTAAGCTCCCAGCGCTTACATGATATGTTGAATCCTACAAAAGATACCAATTGGAATTCCACGTATATCTACAAATCCAGACATGAGATGTTGCCTGTTAATCTTACTCAGGAAACACTTTTCAGCTCCAAATCTCATGGTAAATATGCGCTTTTCCCAATTTTTACTGCGAGTTGGCGAGCTCATCGTATAATGAATAAGGGTGTTTAAGTAAAGGAAAACATCACCGTTCCTGGCATCCTGGACGGTGATGCCCCTACGGTTGCCCTCGCCAGCACGGGCATCGGTAAAGCGTAAGGTTCAACATCGTTTTACCACTTCATGCGATTGTTGCGTTTTTGTTGCGTATTAGATCACTTAATTTGCTTTACATCTCCCGTAAACACTTTTCTGCGATACAATGCCTTTACGTTATGTAACGGAGAGTTCGGCATGTCACACCCCGCGTTAACGCAACTGCGTGCGCTGCGCTATTTTAAAGAGATCCCTGCCCTGGATCCGCAACTGCTCGACTGGCTGTTGCTGGAGGATTCCATGACAAAACGTTTTGAACAGCAGGGAAAAACGGTAAGCGTGACGATGATCCGCGAAGGGTTTGTCGAGCAGAATGAAATCCCCGAAGAACTGCCGCTGCTGCCGAAAGAGTCTCGTTACTGGTTACGTGAAATTTTGTTATGTGCCGATGGTGAACCGTGGCTTGCCGGTCGTACCGTCGTTCCTGTGTCAACGTTAAGCGGGCCGGAGCTGGCGTTACAAAAATTGGGTAAAACGCCGTTAGGACGCTATCTGTTCACATCATCGACATTAACCCGGGACTTTATTGAGATAGGCCGTGATGCCGGGCTGTGGGGGCGACGTTCCCGCCTGCGATTAAGCGGTAAACCGCTGTTGCTAACAGAACTGTTTTTACCGGCGTCACCGTTGTACTAAGAGGAAAAAAATATGGAGTGGAGTCTGACGCAGAATAAGCTGCTGGCGTTTCATCGCTTAATGCGTACGGATAAGCCAATTGGCGCGTTACTGCTGCTCTGGCCAACATTATGGGCGTTGTGGGTGGCGACACCGGGCGTTCCCCAGCTCTGGATCCTGGCGGTGTTTGTCGCGGGTGTCTGGCTGATGCGCGCTGCCGGATGTGTGGTGAATGATTATGCTGACCGCAAGTTTGATGGTCATGTTAAGCGCACGGCGAACCGACCACTTCCCAGCGGCGCGGTAACAGAGAAAGAGGCGCGCGCGCTGTTTGTCGTGCTGGTACTGATTTCGTTTTTACTGGTGCTGACGCTGAATACGATGACCATTCTGTTGTCGATTGCCGCGCTAGCGCTGGCGTGGGTGTACCCGTTTATGAAGCGGTATACCCATCTACCGCAAGTGGTGCTGGGCGCGGCGTTTGGCTGGTCGATTCCAATGGCTTTTGCCGCTGTGAGTGAGTCGGTGCCATTGAGTTGCTGGTTAATGTTCCTCGCCAATATTCTCTGGGCGGTGGCTTACGACACGCAGTATGCGATGGTTGACCGCGATGATGATGTGAAGATTGGCATTAAATCCACGGCAATCCTGTTCGGCCAATACGATAAATTGATTATTGGTATTTTGCAGATTGGCGTACTGGCGCTGATGGCGATCATCGGTGAGTTAAATGGCTTAGGCTGGGGATATTACTGGTCAATTCTGGTGGCTGGCGCGCTGTTTGTTTATCAACAAAAACTGATTGCCAACCGCGAGCGTGAAGCCTGCTTTAAAGCATTTATGAATAATAACTATGTTGGTCTGGTACTGTTTTTAGGGCTGGCAATGAGTTACTGGCATTTCTGATGATGTAAAAAAGCCGGATGATCATCCGGCTTTCTTCTGGGGTGCCTGATGCGCTGCGCTTCTCAGGCCTACACAACAGATCGCAATTTATTGAATTTGCAGATTATGGTAAGCCGGATAAGGCGTTTGCGCCGCATCCGGCAATTCTCACTGATTACCCTTCGCCCTGCGTCGCACTCTCAATCGTCAAACGCACGTCTGATGTAATCAACTCCGCCAGCAACTGATAAACCTTCATCGTTTCTGCCGGTTCGGCATCGCCGCTATCGCTGATATACCCTTCATCACGCAGCGTCAGCACCAGAGAACTGAACACCGCCTTGTCGAAGAACTCCGGCGCGTTGATACCGTGCAGCACGGAGAGACGTTGCGCGACGGTGCGGCTCTCTTTCTCCAGCGTACCGCGGTTGATCGACGGGTTGGCGCTCAACAGCCAGAAGGTGATGGCATAACGTTGCAGCGTTTCGCGCGCGCCTGCGGCGAGCAGCTGTAGCGTGCGAGAATGCGCCGGGTTGATATGCAACTCATCATCTTGCAGGGTAATCAGCCCCTGACGTTGCATCTCATTTGCCAGCGCATCAATAACGTCCGGCAACTCGTCGCGATCCCAGCGCAGGAACAGCTCCGCTTTCAGCATTGGGTAAAGCACATTGACGTGCTCCATCAATACGTCGCGGGAGATGTGGCGATGCTGGGTGACAATTGCCGCCATCAGCGAAGGCAGCACCAACATATGCGCAATGTTGTTGCGATAGTAGGTCATCAACACCGCTTGCTCGCGCGGCAGAATGATGATGTCGCCGATAGTGTCTTTCTCGACTTCAAACTTGTTCATTTGCAGCGCGTGATCGATAAGCTCGCTGGCGCTGGCTGAAGGAACGGTAGAGTCCGTGGAGTAAGGTACGTTGCGCATCAGATCCAGGTAGCAGTTGAGTTGCTCGGTTAACTGCTCGCGGGTGAGTGAGCGCTGACGTGACGCCAGTAGCGCAGTACAGCACAGGTTCATGGCGTTTGCCGCGCCTGCGTTGTTAATGCGTACCATCAGATCGGCAGCAATATTATTGACCGTCGGCGTTAACCAGGCCGGACGCACCGCTTCGATGGGATCGATAGATTCACGCCAGTCTGGTACGTGCTGGTTAAGGTAGGTCATCAACGGCATTGGTTCACCGAAATTGACGTAACCCTGGCCGAGATTACGCAGCTTGCTTAAACCGCGCAGCATCTGCGGCAGGCTCTCTTTCTCTTTCGTCGCACCGCGCAGTTCTTTGGCGTAAGTACCCACTTCCATGACGTGCTCATAACCGATATAGATCGGAATCAGCGTAATCGGACGCGTGCCGCCACGCAGCATCGCCTGAATGGTCATCGACAGCGTACCGGTTTTCGGATCCAGCAAACGCCCCGTACGGGAACGACCGCCTTCCACGAAGTACTCGACGGAATAACCACGGCTGAACAGTTCGCCGAGATACTCACGGAAAACGGTGGAATAGAGCTTATTGCCTTTAAAAGTACGGCGAATAAAGAACGCACCCAGACGGCGGAAAATCGGCCCGGCCGGCCAGAAGTTCAGGTTGATCCCGGCGGCGATATGCGGCGGCACCAGCCCCTGGTGGTACAGCACGTAAGAAAGCAGCAGGTAGTCCATGTGACTGCGGTGGCAAGGCACATATACCAGCTCATGACCGTCGTGGGCCAGCTGGCGAACGCGCTCGGCGTTATGGACGTTGATGCCCTGGTAAAGGCGGTTCCAGGTAAAGCCCAGAATACGGTCAGTCAGGCGGATCATCTCGTAAGAGAAATTCGCCGCAATCTCTTCCATCAGCGCAATCGCGTTCTGCTGCGCTTTTTCATGGGAGATTTTTTTGCTGCGCGCTTCATCTTCTACCGCTTTCGCAATAGCGCGGGAGGCGAGCAGCTTATTAAACAGATCCTGACGAGCAGGCAGACGTGGGCCTACGGCAGCCAGACGTTGACGGGCAAAGTGCATACGCGCCACGCGCGCCAGTTTCTGCGCGATAGTTTTATCCGTGCCGTGTTCATCCGCCATACGGCGCAGCGAAACTGACGGCGAGAAACGCACAAAACTGTCGCGACCGAGCCACAGTACAGCGAAAAATTTCTGTACGCCGTTAAGCATACGCAGCGGCGGGTTCACTTCGCCTTTTTCACGCCCTGGCGCGCGACCAAACATCACCGATACTGGCACCATCTGCACATCCAGATTTGGGTTGCTACGGTGCAAATCGAGATAGTCGTGGAACAGCTTAATAGACTCTTCTTTCGGCGTGTAATAGGTGAATACACGCGGCCCGCCGTGAATGAACACATAGCGCGGCAGTAGCGTGCCGTCGATTTCCAGCGGCTCTAACGGGTCAGGCAGGTCATGTGCCAGACACTGGGCGCGCAACGTCAGCAAATCTGCTTTCGAGTTGTACGGTAAAACGTACATAATTGGACGAGAGGTATCCAGCCCCAGTTCCGGGGCAGGATCTGCCGGAATAGACTTGCTTTTTACCAGGATGCTTAATGGTAAATTCAGTAATTTGTAGTAAATTCGTGGCCAGCCGGACATAAACGATGTAAAGCCTCTGGTTAATAATGCAAATGCGCGGCAAGGATAGCAGAAAGTCATGGGAAATTCTGTGGTATCCGCTCATGTTTCGCGCGGCGTTACGCAAACCCGAATCATCGGATTTAACGGTACACTGATATTGACGCTCATAATGTAAAAAGGTTCTTTCAATGGCCAATAATACCACTGGATTCACCCGAATTATCAAAGCTGCTGGCTATTCCTGGAAAGGTTTACGCGCTGCATGGATCAACGAAGCGGCATTCCGTCAGGAAGGCGTAGCGGTATTGTTGGCGGTGGTCATCGCCTGCTGGCTGGATGTGGACGCAATTACCCGCGTGCTGCTTATCAGCTCCGTGATGCTGGTGATGATTGTGGAAATCCTCAATAGCGCCATCGAAGCAGTGGTTGACCGAATTGGCTCTGAATACCATGAGCTTTCCGGACGCGCTAAAGATATGGGATCCGCCGCGGTGCTGATTGCGATTATCGTCGCCGTGATAACCTGGTGCATCCTGTTATGGTCGCATTTTGGATAACCCTTCCAGATTTCGATAAATCTCTGGTTTATTGTGCAGTTTATGGTTCCAAAATCGCCTTTTGCTGTATATACTCACAGCATAACTGTATATACACCCAGGGGGCGGAATGAAAGCGTTAACGGCCAGGCAACAAGAGGTGTTTGATCTCATCCGTGATCACATCAGCCAGACAGGTATGCCGCCGACGCGTGCGGAAATCGCGCAGCGTTTGGGGTTCCGTTCCCCAAACGCGGCTGAAGAACATCTGAAGGCGCTGGCACGCAAAGGCGTTATTGAAATTGTTTCCGGCGCATCACGCGGGATTCGTCTGTTGCAGGAAGAGGAAGAAGGGTTGCCGCTGGTAGGTCGTGTGGCTGCCGGTGAACCGCTTCTGGCGCAACAGCATATTGAAGGTCATTATCAGGTCGATCCTTCCTTGTTCAAGCCGAATGCTGATTTCCTGCTGCGCGTCAGCGGGATGTCGATGAAAGATATCGGCATTATGGATGGTGACTTGCTGGCAGTGCATAAAACTCAGGATGTACGTAACGGTCAGGTCGTTGTCGCACGTATTGATGACGAAGTTACCGTTAAGCGCCTGAAAAAACAGGGCAATAAAGTCGAACTGTTGCCAGAAAATAGCGAGTTTAAACCAATTGTCGTTGACCTTCGTCAGCAGAGCTTCACCATTGAAGGGCTGGCGGTTGGGGTTATTCGCAACGGCGACTGGCTGTAACATATCTCTGAGACCGCGATGCCGCCAGGCGTCGCGGTTTGTTTTTCATCTCTCTTCATCAGGCTTGTCTGCATGGCATTCCTCACTTCATCTGATAAAGCACTCTGGCATCTCGCCTTACCCATGATTTTCTCCAATATCACCGTTCCGTTGCTGGGACTGGTCGATACGGCGGTAATTGGTCATCTTGATAGCCCGGTTTATTTGGGCGGCGTGGCGGTTGGTGCAACGGCGACCAGCTTTCTCTTTATGCTGTTGCTGTTTTTACGCATGAGCACCACCGGGCTGACTGCGCAGGCTTATGGTGCCAAAAATCCTCAGGCATTAGCCCGTGCGCTGGTGCAACCGTTGCTGTTGGCGTTGGGGGCTGGGGCGTTAATTGCGCTGCTGCGTACACCGATTATCGATCTGGCTCTGCATATTGTTGGCGGTAGTGAAGCAGTCCTGGAACAGGCGCGGCGCTTTCTTGAAATCCGCTGGTTAAGCGCACCGGCGTCGCTGGCGAATCTGGTATTACTCGGTTGGTTACTCGGCGTGCAATATGCCCGTGCGCCAGTAATTTTGTTAGTGGTCGGCAATATCCTCAACATTGTGCTGGATGTCTGGCTAGTGATGGGGCTGCATATGAACGTGCAGGGCGCGGCGCTGGCGACGGTTATTGCGGAATATGCAACATTGCTGATTGGTCTGCTAATGGTGCGTAAAATCCTCAAACTACGCGGAATTTCCGGCGAAATGCTGAAAACTGCCTGGCGAGGAAACTTCCGTCGCTTGCTGGCGCTTAACCGCGATATCATGCTGCGTTCGCTGTTGTTGCAACTCTGTTTCGGCGCGATCACCGTACTTGGTGCGCGACTGGGGAGTGACATTATCGCTGTTAACGCGGTTCTGATGACGCTACTCACCTTTACCGCCTATGCGCTTGATGGTTTTGCCTACGCGGTTGAAGCGCACTCCGGTCAGGCATACGGTGCGCGCGACGGTAGCCAGTTGCTGGATGTATGGCGGGCAGCGTGCCGCCAGTCGGGGATTGTAGCGTTACTGTTTTCGGTGGTTTATTTGCTGGCAGGGGAACACATCATTGCGTTGCTGACGTCGTTAACCCAGATTCAGCAGCTGGCTGACCGCTATCTTATCTGGCAGGTGATTTTGCCGTTGGTTGGCGTCTGGTGTTATCTGCTGGACGGCATGTTTATAGGCGCAACGCGTGCCGCCGAAATGCGTAACAGTATGGCGGTGGCCGCCGCAGGTTTTGCGCTGACGCTCCTTACGCTGCCGTGGCTGGGTAATCATGGTTTGTGGCTGGCATTAACCGTCTTTCTGGCGTTGCGCGGGCTTTCTCTGGCGGCTATCTGGCGGCGTCACTGGCGTAACGGTACCTGGTTTGCCGCAACGTGACGGTTAAAAATTCTGAATAAATTATCCTAAGCCAAATTGCTGACTACACTTAATCTCACGTTCAGAAGAAAAGTGAACGTACTCTCATTCACAACCTAACGATGAGGTCTTGATTATGAATAAAGATGAAGCCGGCGGTAACTGGAAACAGTTTAAAGGTAAAGTGAAAGAGCAATGGGGCAAACTGACCGATGATGATATGACGATCATTGAAGGTAAACGTGATCAACTGGTCGGTAAAATCCAGGAACGTTATGGTTATCAGAAAGATCAGGCAGAAAAAGAGGTCGTGGATTGGGAAACCCGCAATGAATATCGCTGGTAATTAATCCCTCCTGCCCGACGTGTACAAGGATGTACGCCCTCTTAACGCGGTTTCTTTTTCACCTGCACAGAGTGATCATGCTGGCACTGTTCAGGATGACGACACGCTTCCACTTCCACGCATGCCGCACAGAGCCCATGTGCTTCAATCACATTATGCCGCAGGGCAAAACCCATTTTTGCCGCCAGCGTATGCATGATGTCTTCCACGCCTTCAGCACACTCTTCTTTCACCGCGCCGCAGCGATCGCAAATAAACATGGCTGACGTATGGGTGGGCTGGTCGAACAGATGACAGAGCACATAACTGTTGGTGGATTCCACCTTATGCACAAAACCTTGCTCAAGCAGAAAATCCAGCGCGCGATAAACCGTTGGCGGCTTGGCTTGCGGTTCAGCTTCGCGCAGTAAATCAAGCAGATCATAAGCGCTGATAGCGCCATCCTGCAGACTCATCAGGCGCAACACTTCCAGGCGCTGTGGGGTCAGGCGCACATTACGCTGCGCGCAGATTTTTTCAGCCTGCGCTAATAATTCCTGCGTTGTGGTCTTTTCCATCGGGCACCTCAAAGTGGGGGTTAAGAATGTCCTTACTTTACCATGTTCCAGGAAAAACACCGAGAACCCTTATTGTTGCCGTAATGTTGATTTTCTGTTTTGTAGGTAAGGTGTTGTGTTGCCTTGTCGTACCATTATCAACACGATAATAATTAATAATTCATTTTTAAATAAATTGCTTCAAGTTAACTCGCTATTTATTTAACTGGGTTTAAACGCATACCTGTAGTTCAGAAATTATGAGCGATTTTTGATAGTGACCAGATGGCAAAAGAATTATAAGGAGGACACGGTACGACAAAAAAGGTAGATGAATCATGTTGAAGATAATACCCGGTGCAACTAGATACTTTAATAAAACACTCAATTCAAATCAATTCGATAATGAAGATGCAATCAAAGATAAATTAGATAATAGAGGTTCAATCAAAGGTAAATTAAATAATATATATGGTAAATCTATTGATTATGCAGCGCTGCGTCATCGGGATATAATTATTGCAAAAATAGATTTGTTTATTCAACGAATCACGCATAATTTATGGCATGCACGTAAAAAAATGTGTTTTTAATTGAGCAAATAAATGATCTCAAAATGTGGGTCAATAAGTATATTGACGATTGCACTGATGAGGATTTAAACGATCGTGACTTTATTGCATCAGTTGTTGACCGGGCTATTTTTCATTTCGCGATTAATAGTATATGTAATCTTGGGGATAATAAAGATGCAATGCCCATTGAACAATGTACTTTTGATGTAGAAACTAAGAATGACCTTCCCTCCACGGTTCAGCTATTTTATGAGGAATCTAAGGATAATGAACCTTTAGCGAATATACATTTTCAAGCAATAGGTTCTGGTTTTTTAACGTTTGTTAATGCCTGCCAGGAACATGATGACAACAGCTTAAAATTATTTGCTTCGCTGTTAATTTCACTTTCATATTCTAGTGCCTACGCAGATTTATCAGAAACAGTGTATATTAATGAAAATAATGAGAGCTACCTGAAAGCTCAGTTTGAAAAATTATCTCAACGTGATATGAAGAAGTACCTGGGAGAGATGAAGCGTCTGGCTGATGGGGGAGAAATGAATTTTGATGGCTATCTGGATAAGATGTCACATCTGGTGAATGAAGGAACGCTCGATCCTGATATTTTAAGCAAAATGCGAGATGCTGCACCACAATTAATTAGCTTCGCGAAGTCGTTTGACCCAACCTCAAAGGAAGAGATTAAAATACTTACAGACACTTCTAAATTAATTTATGATTTGTTCGGGGTTAAATCGGAGAAATAATATGTGAAGTTCTTCGATAGTATAGAAGGCATTATATAAAAGGACCCAATATTTATTGGGTTCTTTTTTCTCTATCAATGCTATTAGCAGGGAGATATATCACCAGAGTTTAATGTGTGATTTTTTATTTATCGTCGAACCTGGATTATTTATCATTGGCCTTAACAAAGTTAACGGCTAATAAGATTATTTCCATCACTTCGTGAGAGCTTCATGCCTTGAGAGGATCTCAATTTTCTTTTGCAATGAGACAGGCGCTTCCTGTTGTTATGGTATAGTACCCCGCTATTGAGCCTCCTGAACAGTGATGCTGAATAACATAACCCCATGATATATCGATAAAATAATCTCTACATTTGAAAATGCACGGTAATTCTGAAATGCAAAAAATCAACCAAACCAGCGCAATGCCTGAAAAAACTGACGTTCACTGGAGTGGTCGGTTTAGCGTTGCACCAATGCTCGACTGGACGGACAGACATTGCCGCTATTTCTTGCGTCTGCTTTCCCGCAATACGTTGCTGTATACTGAAATGGTAACTACAGGGGCGATTATTCACGGTAAAGGTGATTACCTGGCGTATAGTGAAGAAGAACATCCGGTAGCGTTGCAACTCGGCGGTAGTGATCCGGCGGCGCTGGCGCAGTGTGCGAAGCTGGCAGAAGCGCGTGGATATGATGAGATCAACCTGAATGTCGGCTGCCCGTCTGACCGGGTGCAGAACGGCATGTTTGGTGCGTGTCTGATGGGTAATGCGCAGCTGGTTGCCGACTGCGTGAAAGCGATGCGCGATGTGGTGTCGATTCCGGTGACGGTGAAAACGCGTATTGGCATCGACGACCAGGACAGCTATGAATTTCTCTGCGATTTCATCAACACCGTTTCCGGCAAAGGCGAGTGTGAGATGTTCATCATCCATGCACGTAAAGCCTGGCTTTCGGGGTTAAGTCCGAAAGAAAACCGTGAGATCCCGCCGCTCGATTATCCGCGTGTGTATCAACTGAAGCGTGACTTTCCGCATCTGACAATGTCGATTAACGGTGGTATCAAGTCGCTGGAAGAGGCCAAAGCACACCTGCAACATATGGATGGCGTGATGGTCGGGCGCGAGGCGTATCAGAATCCGGGTATTCTGGCGGCGGTAGACCGGGAGATCTTTGGTTCCTCGGATATCGATGCCGATCCGGTGGCGGTAGTGCGCGCCATGTATCCGTACATTGAGCGTGAACTCAGCCAGGGGACGTATCTCGGTCATATTACCCGGCATATGTTGGGCTTGTTCCAGGGTATTCCTGGCGCGCGGCAGTGGCGGCGTTATTTAAGTGAAAATGCCCATAAAGCGGGTGCAGACATTAATGTGCTGGAACACGCGCTCAAACTGGTGGCGGATAAGCGTTAACTTTTCACCAAAAAATAGTCAAATTCACCACGCTCTGCGCACCGTCGCGGGGCGTTTTGCTGTTAAATCAATAGATTATTTTTGGCATGATTCTTGTAATGCCAGCAAGAGATTTCATATTTGGGAGTGCATCATGCTGGAACTACTTTTTGTGATTGGCTTTTTTGTCATGCTGATGGTCACCGGCGTTTCGTTGCTGGGCATTATCGCCGCGCTGGTTGTGGCGACGGCCATTATGTTCCTCGGCGGTATGCTGGCATTGATGATTAAGTTGCTGCCGTGGTTACTACTGGCGATTGCGGTGGTGTGGGTTATTAAGGCGATTAAAGCACCAAAAGTGCCGAAATATCAGCGTTATGACCGCTGGCGTTACTAAGGGATTGTGCGGATGATCACAACCTAAGGTTTTATCCTTAGAACAAAATAGGAATTGATAATCAAATCTGTCACTATTGCGCCTCTAACAGATTCATCGTGCTGTACCCTACATACAGCCGAACTATAAAAAGAAAGGGCTTCCCAGGTGGAAGCCCTATTTCTTTTATGGAATCAACAGGCTGGAACCTTGCGTTGCCCGGCTTTCCAGAATTTCATGCGCACGCTGCGCATCCTTCAGCGGATATTTCTGCTGCTCGGCGACATCGACCTTAATCACACCGCTGGCAATCAAAGAGAACAGTTCATTACTGGCCTCGGTTAATTCCTCCCGCGTGGTGATATAGCCTTGCAGGGAAGGGCGTGTCACATACAACGAGCCTTTCTGATTGAGAATGCCTAAGTTCACACCGGTAACCGCACCTGATGAGTTGCCAAAACTCACCATTAAGCCGCGGCGTTGCAGGCAATCCAGCGACCGTTCCCAGGTGTCTCTGCCCACGGAATCGTACACCACGCGCACTTTCTTACCGCCGGTGATCTCTTTTAACCGCTCGACCAGATTCTCTTCACGATAGTTAATAACCTGCCACGCGCCCGCTTTTAGCGCGCTCTGCGCTTTTTGCGCGGTTCCTACGGTGCCGATAAGTTTCGCGCCCAGGGCTTTTGCCCACTGGCAGGCAATCAAGCCAACGCCGCCAGCTGCTGCGTGGAACAGGAACTGCTCATCGGGTTTAATTTCATAGGTTTTGCGCAGCAGATAATAAACCGTTAAGCCTTTCAGGAAGGATGCCGCAGCTTGCTCAAAAGAAATTGCCGCAGGCAGAATCGCCGCTTTATCCGCAATAATGTTATGCACAGAGCTGTAAGCGCCTAACGCCGACTGCGCATAGACTACACGATCGCCTGCCTTAATATGCTTTACACCACTGCCGACTTTACTCACGATGCCTGCTGCTTCGGTGCCTAATCCGCTGGGTAGCGATGGCGGCGGGTAAAGGCCGCTGCGGATATATGTGTCGATAAAATTGATGCCGATGGCTTTATTTTCGACCTGGATTTCATTCTCCGCCGGATCGGCAGGAGTGAACTCTACGGCTTGAAGTACTTCCGGGCCACCGTGCTTGTGAAATTCAATTCGTGTTGCCATGTGTCCTCCAGAACGTATCGTCAGGGTCTGCTTCATATGGTAAAGTTTCGACCCATTCTTTATCTCGGTAACTCCATTCACTATGGCAGGAAATAAACCCTTCAACAAACAGCAGGCTGAACCCCGCGAACGCGATCCACAAGTTGCCGGGCTGAAAGTGCCTCCGCACTCGATCGAAGCGGAGCAGTCGGTGTTGGGCGGTTTAATGCTAGATAACGAACGCTGGGATGATGTAGCCGAGCGTGTGGTAGCAGACGATTTTTACACCCGCCCACACCGTCATATCTTTACTGAAATGGCGCGTTTGCAGGAAAGCGGTAGCCCTATCGATCTAATTACTCTTGCGGAATCGCTGGAACGCCAGGGGCAACTCGATAGCGTCGGTGGTTTTGCTTATCTGGCAGAGCTGTCAAAAAATACGCCAAGTGCGGCGAACATCAGTGCTTATGCTGACATCGTGCGTGAACGTGCCGTTGTCCGTGAGATGATCTCGGTTGCGAATGAGATTGCTGAAGCCGGTTTTGATCCGCAGGGGCGTACCAGCGAAGATCTGCTGGACCTTGCTGAATCCCGCGTCTTTAAAATTGCCGAAAGTCGTGCAAACAAAGACGAAGGGCCGAAGAACATCGCCGATGTGCTCGACGCAACCGTGGCGCGTATTGAGCAGTTGTTTCAGCAGCCACACGATGGCGTTACCGGAGTAAACACCGGTTATGACGATCTCAACAAAAAAACCGCTGGCTTGCAGCCGTCGGATTTGATCATCGTCGCCGCGCGTCCGTCGATGGGTAAAACAACATTTGCGATGAACCTCGTCGAAAACGCGGCGATGTTGCAGGATAAACCAGTACTTATCTTCTCGCTGGAGATGCCTTCAGAACAGATTATGATGCGTTCTCTGGCGTCGCTGTCGCGCGTTGACCAGACTAAAATCCGTACCGGGCAGCTCGATGATGAAGACTGGGCGCGCATTTCCGGCACCATGGGTATTTTGCTCGAAAAACGCAATATCTATATCGATGACTCCTCCGGCCTGACGCCAACGGAAGTGCGTTCCCGCGCACGCCGTATTGCCCGTGAACACGGCGGCATCGGGCTTATCATGATCGACTACCTGCAACTGATGCGCGTACCGGCGCTTTCCGATAACCGTACGCTGGAAATTGCAGAAATCTCTCGCTCGCTGAAAGCACTGGCGAAAGAACTGAACGTGCCGGTGGTGGCGCTGTCCCAGTTGAACCGTTCTCTGGAACAACGTGCCGACAAACGCCCGGTCAACTCCGACCTGCGTGAATCTGGCTCTATCGAGCAGGATGCGGACTTGATCATGTTTATCTATCGTGATGAGGTGTATCACGAAAACAGTGATTTAAAAGGCATCGCGGAAATTATTATCGGTAAACAACGTAACGGCCCAATCGGGACGGTACGCCTGACCTTTAACGGTCAATGGTCGCGCTTCGACAACTATGCGGGGCCGCAGTACGACGACGAATAATAATTATTTTATGAATTAGGTAATTAAAGCAAACACTTATCAAGGAACACAAATGCAAGCGGCAACTGTTGTGATTAACCGCCGCGCTCTGCGACACAACCTGCAACGTCTTCGTGAACTGGCCCCTGCCAGTAAAATGGTTGCGGTGGTGAAAGCGAACGCTTATGGTCACGGTCTTCTTGAGACCGCGCGAACGCTCCCCGATGCTGACGCCTTTGGCGTAGCCCGTCTCGAAGAAGCTCTGCGACTGCGTGCGGGGGGAATCACCAAACCTGTACTGTTACTCGAAGGCTTTTTTGATGCCAGAGATCTGCCGACGATTTCTGCGCAACATTTTCATACCGCCGTGCATAACGAAGAACAGCTGGCTGCGCTGGAAGAGGCTAGCCTGGACGAGCCGGTTACCGTCTGGATGAAACTCGATACCGGTATGCACCGTCTGGGCGTAAGGCCGGAACAGGCTGAGGCGTTTTATCATCGCCTGACCCAGTGCAAAAACGTTCGTCAGCCGGTGAATATCGTCAGCCATTTTGCGCGCGCGGATGAACCAAAATGTGGCGCAACCGAGAAACAACTCGCTATCTTTAATACCTTTTGCGAAGGCAAACCTGGTCAACGTTCCATTGCCGCGTCGGGTGGCATTCTGCTGTGGCCACAGTCGCATTTTGACTGGGTGCGCCCGGGCATCATTCTTTATGGCGTCTCGCCGCTGGAAGATCGCTCCACCGGTGCCGATTTTGGCTGTCAGCCAGTGATGTCACTAACCTCCAGCCTGATTGCCGTGCGTGAGCATAAAGCCGGAGAGCCTGTTGGTTATGGTGGAACCTGGGTAAGCGAACGTGATACCCGTCTTGGCGTAGTCGCGATGGGCTATGGCGATGGTTATCCGCGCGCCGCGCCGTCCGGTACGCCAGTGCTGGTGAACGGTCGCGAAGTACCGATTGTCGGGCGCGTGGCGATGGATATGATCTGCGTAGACTTAGGTCCACAGGCGCAGGACAAAGCCGGGGATCCGGTCATTTTATGGGGCGAAGGTTTGCCCGTAGAACGTATCGCTGAAATGACGAAAGTAAGCGCTTACGAACTTATTACGCGCCTGACTTCAAGGGTCGCGATGAAATACGTGGATTAATCGTTCTGTAATATTTGATTGTCTGTGCCGGATGCGGCGTGAATGCCTTATCCGGCCAATAAAATCCTAAAAATTCAATAAGTTGATGTTCTTTCATGCTCTTATAAAGGTCGTGCCTCTGGCGGATGTACGTTTGTCATGAGTCTCACTCTGTTGCTAATTGCCGTTCGCTCCTGAACATCCACTCGATCTTCGCCTTCTTCCGGTTTATTGTGTTTTAACCACCTGCCCGTAAACCTGGAGAACCATCGCGTGTTTCAAAAAGTTGACGCCTACGCTGGCGACCCGATTCTTACGCTTATGGAGCGTTTTAAAGAAGACCCTCGCAGCGACAAAGTGAATTTAAGTATCGGTCTGTACTACAACGAAGACGGAATTATTCCACAACTGCAAGCCGTGGCGGAGGCGGAAGCGCGCCTGAATGCGCAGCCTCATGGCGCTTCGCTTTATTTACCGATGGAAGGGCTTAACTGCTATCGCCATGCCATTGCGCCGCTGCTGTTTGGTGCGGACCATCCGGTACTGAAACAACAGCGCGTAGCAACCATTCAAACCCTTGGCGGCTCCGGGGCATTGAAAGTGGGCGCGGATTTCCTGAAACGCTACTTCCCGGAATCAGGCGTCTGGGTCAGCGATCCTACCTGGGAAAACCACGTAGCAATATTCGCCGGGGCTGGATTCGAAGTGAGTACTTACCCCTGGTATGACGAAGCGACTAACGGCGTGCGCTTTAATGACCTGTTGGCGACGCTGAAAACATTACCTGCCCGCAGTATTGTGTTGCTGCATCCATGTTGCCACAACCCAACGGGTGCCGATCTCACTAATGATCAGTGGGATGCGGTGATTGAAATTCTCAAAGCCCGCGAGCTTATTCCATTCCTCGATATTGCCTATCAAGGATTTGGTGCCGGTATGGAAGAGGATGCCTACGCTATTCGCGCCATTGCCAGCGCTGGATTACCCGCTCTGGTGAGCAATTCGTTCTCGAAAATTTTCTCCCTTTACGGCGAGCGCGTCGGCGGACTTTCTGTTATGTGTGAAGATGCCGAAGCCGCTGGCCGCGTACTGGGGCAATTGAAAGCAACAGTTCGCCGCAACTACTCCAGCCCGCCGAATTTTGGTGCGCAGGTGGTGGCTGCAGTGCTGAATGACGAGGCATTGAAAGCCAGCTGGCTGGCGGAAGTAGAAGAGATGCGTACTCGCATTCTGGCAATGCGTCAGGAATTGGTGAAGGTATTAAGCACAGAGATGCCAGAACGCAATTTCGATTATCTGCTTAATCAGCGCGGCATGTTCAGTTATACCGGTTTAAGTGCCGCTCAGGTTGACCGACTACGTGAAGAATTTGGTGTCTATCTCATCGCCAGCGGTCGCATGTGTGTCGCCGGGTTAAATACGGCAAATGTACAACGTGTGGCAAAGGCGTTTGCTGCGGTGATGTAATGCAGGAAAGCAGGCTGGAGCTACCCAGCCTGCAGAGAAATTAAACTGTCGTCGCTTTCACTCTTTCTTTATAGATGATTTTTTTGATGCCATCGTTCTACGTGAGAGATAATAAACGTTGTTAGTTCTTTTATTGTTAAGCTTATCCCAATTATCTGGAATTCCTTATCCTGTTTTTTTGGGTGGAGTAATAATTTCTGCACATCTAACCATTATTAAATTTAATAATAAGTATCGGGTTTGTTACGATAGAATATTTCTATATCCTCAAGAATATGCTTTGCCTTATTGCCTGTGACTTTCTGAGATTCAATTATAGTATCGTTAAATTCTAATGTTAAAGAGAACTCTTTTTTCTGCTTTGTGTAAGTTTAACCTTATATTGATTACCAATATCAAATAAAAAGGTCCTGTAATGAGAATAATCACCTTTAACCTCCTCGGCAAAACAGCAAAGCGTGCAAATATACATAAAGTCTTTCTTACCCCTGATTTTGTTAACTAAATCAATAAATGCGTGAAAAACTTTACTTGCAATAGAACTTGATACTTCTTCTCCAGGTCTAAAAAATCTTTTGCAATTTTTAACTGTGTTTCTATGTATAAAAAGAAATCTTTGGCATAAGAGATATCTTTATTATTTAGTGCATCTAGCTCAACAGGTAAAGATGTCGTTTTGTTGCTATTCACATATGATATATTCATATCATCATCTCCATCGCGAGTAATAAAATTAATCACCATTGTAGGGTAGGGGGCTGGTCAATCAGAAATCATCTTTATAAACTTCGATTGTTTTTGTAATGCTGTATCATTAAGTTCATTAAATCGTACAGCAGATAAATGTTCTATCAAATTTCGCTCATTTGCCGAGGATTCATCATAATAAACGTAAAATTAATGTATCCTTACATCGAGTAATAAACATTTTTTATACAAAAAAAGACAGGAACGTATTTACTGGGTTAAATATAATCATCCTGCTTTTCATCACAAAAACCGCAGATAATCCTTCCTTTCCCCGGCAGCTGGCGTTATGGTCAGATGGTTTTTGCAACAAATCTCACAATAAAAAGTTTCAACATACTGACTATTTAGGGAAAAATATGCGCAAGATCACATAGGCAATCAGTGCCGTTTGCTTATTGTTCGCTCTAAACAGTTCCGCTGTTGCCCTGGCCTCATCTCCTTCACCGCTTAACCCTGGGACTAACGTTGCCAGGCTTGCTGAACAGGCACCCATTCATTGGGTTTCGGTCGCACAAATTGAAAATAGCCTCGCAGGGCGTCCGCCAATGGCGGTGGGGTTTGATATCGATGACACGGTACTTTTTTCCAGTCCGGGCTTCTGGCGCGGCAAAAAAACCTTCTCGCCAGAAAGCGAAGATTATCTGAAAAATCCTGTGTTCTGGGAAAAAATGAACAATGGCTGGGATGAATTCAGCATTCCAAAAGAGGTCGCTCGCCAGCTGATTGATATGCATGTACGCCGCGGTGACGCGATCTTCTTTGTGACTGGTCGTAGCCCGACGAAAACAGAAACGGTTTCAAAAACGCTGGCGGATAATTTTCATATTCCTGCCACCAACATGAATCCGGTGATCTTTGCGGGCGATAAACCAGGGCAAAATACAAAATCGCAATGGCTGCAGGATAAAAATATCCGAATTTTTTATGGCGATTCTGATAATGATATTACCGCCGCACGCGATGTCGGCGCTCGTGGTATCCGCATTCTGCGCGCCTCCAACTCTACCTACAAACCCTTGCCACAAGCGGGTGCGTTTGGTGAAGAGGTGATCGTCAATTCAGAATACTGACAGAGCGGGAGAGCGTGATGCTCTCCCGAATGCTGTTTTTTTAATCACACCTTTATCCTTTCGCTGTCTTGCTGCAAACTGATTAAGAGAGTTTTATCAAGGAGCAGCACATGTGGTATCAAAAGACGCTCACGCTTAGCGCCAAATCTCGTGGGTTTCATCTGGTAACGGATGAAATTCTGAATCAGCTGGCTGATATGCCGCGCGTTAACATCGGCTTACTGCATCTGTTGCTGCAACATACCTCCGCCTCTCTGACACTTAATGAGAACTGCGATCCCACCGTACGCCACGACATGGAGCGTTTTTTCCTCCGCACCGTTCCCGACAACGGAAATTATGAGCATGACTATGAGGGAGCAGACGATATGCCTTCTCATATCAAATCCTCAATGCTGGGAACATCGCTTGTATTGCCGGTGCATAAAGGGCGTATTCAGACCGGCACCTGGCAAGGCATTTGGCTGGGGGAACATCGCATCCACGGCGGATCGCGTCGCATCATCGCGACACTACAAGGGGAGTAAAAAATGACCATTTCGGAGTTGCTACAATATTGCATGGCAAAACCAGGCGCAGAACAGAGCGTGCATAATGACTGGAAAGCGACGCAGATCAAAGTGGAAGATGTACTGTTTGCGATGGTGAAAGAAGTAGAAAATCGCCCAGCTGTTTCGCTGAAAACCAGCCCGGAGCTGGCGGAGCTGCTACGTCAGCAGCACAGCGATGTGCGTCCAAGCCGCCATCTGAATAAAGCGCACTGGAGCACCGTGTATCTCGACGGTTCGCTGCCAGATTCGCAAATCTATTATCTGGTGGATGCGTCTTATCAGCAGGCGGTGAATTTACTGCCGGAAGAAAAACGTAAATTGCTGGTGCAACTCTGAAAGGAAAAGGCCGCTCAGAAAGCGGCCTTAACGATTACAGCATCGGCTTAAGGAAGCGTGCCGTGTGTGATGCTTCGCACTCCGCGACGGTTTCTGGCGTACCGGAGACGAGGATCTCGCCGCCACCACTGCCGCCTTCTGGTCCCAGGTCGACAATCCAGTCAGCGGTTTTGATCACGTCGAGATTGTGCTCAATCACCACAATGGTGTTGCCCTGATCGCGCAGTTTATGCAGTACGTCGAGCAGTTGCTGAATATCGGCGAAGTGCAGACCGGTGGTCGGCTCGTCGAGAATATACAGCGTCTGCCCGGTGCCGCGTTTTGACAGTTCACGCGCCAGCTTCACGCGCTGGGCTTCACCGCCTGAAAGGGTGGTTGCGGACTGCCCCAGTCGAATGTACGTCAGGCCAACGTCCATCAACGTTTGCAGCTTACGCGCCAGTGCAGGTACGGCATCAAAGAACTCACGCGCCTCTTCGATGGTCATATCCAGCACTTCGTGGATGGTTTTGCCTTTGTACTTAATCTCCAGCGTTTCACGGTTATAGCGTTTACCTTTGCACTGGTCGCACGGCACGTAGATATCCGGCAGGAAGTGCATCTCCACTTTGATCACGCCATCGCCCTGACAGGCCTCGCAGCGTCCGCCACGAACGTTAAAGCTGAAACGTCCCGGCGTATAGCCGCGCGCACGGGATTCCGGTACGCCCGCAAACAGTTCGCGCACAGGCGTAAACACGCCGGTATAGGTCGCCGGGTTAGAACGTGGAGTACGACCAATTGGGCTTTGGTCGATATCGATCACTTTATCGAAATGCTCCAGCCCCTGAATATCGCGATACGGTGCTGGTTCGGCGATGGTCGCCCCATTCAACTGGCGTTGGGCAATCGGGAACAGTGTGTCGTTAATCAGCGTCGATTTACCGGAACCTGAAACCCCGGTGATGCAGGTAAACAGACCCACCGGCAGCGTCAGCGTCACGTCCTTCAGGTTGTTGCCGCGTGCGCCTGTCAGCTTCAGCACTTTTTCCGGATTCGCCGGAACGCGTTTCTTCGGCACTTCAATCTTGCGTTTGCCGCTCATGTACTGCCCGGTCAACGACTCCGGCACCGCCATAATCGCTTCCAGCGGACCTTCTGCGACCACTTCACCGCCGTGAACACCTGCGCCCGGGCCAATGTCGATCACATGGTCAGCGGCGCGAATTGCGTCTTCGTCGTGCTCCACCACAATCACGGTATTACCGAGATCGCGCAGATGGATAAGCGTACCCAACAGGCGCTCGTTATCACGCTGGTGCAGGCCGATAGACGGCTCGTCCAGCACGTACATAACGCCAACCAGGCCCGCACCAATCTGGCTCGCCAGACGGATACGCTGTGCTTCACCGCCAGAAAGCGTTTCTGCCGAGCGGGAAAGCGTCAGGTAATTCAGGCCGACGTTAACGAGGAATTTCAGACGATCGCCGATCTCTTTAAGGATTTTTTCTGCAATCTTCGCCCGCTGACCTGCGAGTTTGAGATTGTTGAAGAATTCCATCGCATGACCAATGCTCATGTCGGAGATAGCAGGCAGCGGCGTATTCTCGACATACACGTGGCGCGCTTCCCGACGCAGACGCGTCCCTTCGCAGCTGGCGCACGGACGATTACTGATAAACTTGGCTAATTCTTCGCGTACCGCGCTGGATTCCGTCTCTTTATAGCGGCGCTCCATATTATGCAGCACGCCTTCGAACGGATGACGACGAATGGAGGTATCGCCACGATCGTTCATGTATTTGAATTCAATGTTTTCTTTGCCAGAACCGTACAACACCACTTTATGCACGTTCGCGCTCAGGCTGCCCCACGGCGCTTCGACGTCGAACTTATAGTGATCTGCCAGCGATTTCAGCATCTGGAAATAATAGAAGTTGCGGCGATCCCAGCCACGGATCGCACCACCAGCCAGCGACAGTTCCGGATTCTGGATCACTCGATCAGGATCGAAATATTGCTGTACGCCAAGGCCGTCGCAGGTCGGGCAGGCCCCCGCCGGGTTGTTAAACGAAAACAGTCGCGGCTCCAGTTCACGCATACTGTAGCCGCAAATTGGGCAGGCGAAGTTGGCGGAGAACAGCAGCTCTTCCGCTTTCGGGTCGTCCATATCCGCCACTACCGCGGTACCACCGGAAAGCTCCAGCGCGGTTTCAAATGACTCGGCAAGACGTTGGGTAAGATCGTCACGCACCTTGAAGCGATCAACCACCACTTCAATGGTATGTTTCTTTTGCAGTTCCAGTTTTGGCGGATCGGAAAGATCGCAGACTTCGCCATCAATACGAGCACGGATGTAGCCCTGGCTTGCCAGGTTCTCCAGCGTTTTGGTGTGTTCGCCTTTGCGCTCTTTAATGATTGGCGCGAGTAGCATCAGACGCTTGCCTTCCGGCTGCGACAGCACGTTATCCACCATCTGGCTGACGGTTTGCGCCGCCAGCGGGACGTCGTGGTCCGGACAGCGCGGCTCGCCAACGCGGGCGAATAACAAACGCAAATAGTCGTGGATTTCGGTGATTGTCCCCACCGTAGAACGCGGGTTATGAGACGTCGATTTCTGCTCAATTGAGATGGCAGGAGAAAGCCCCTCAATATGATCGACGTCCGGCTTTTCCATCAGTGACAGAAACTGCCGCGCGTAGGCGGAAAGGGATTCAACGTAACGGCGCTGCCCTTCGGCATATAAGGTGTCGAAAGCGAGCGAGGATTTGCCAGAACCCGAAAGCCCGGTCACGACAATGAGCTTGTCGCGGGGGATAACGAGGTTGATGTTTTTGAGATTATGGGTGCGGGCGCCCCGAACTTCGATCTTATCCATTCACCTTTCCCGGATTAAACGCTTTTTTGCCCGGTGGCATGGTGCTACCGGCGATCACAAACGGTTAATTATGACACAAATTGACCTGAATGAATATACAGTATTGGAATGCATTACCCGGAGTGTTGTGTAACAATGTCTGGCCAGGTTTGTTTCCCGGAACCGAGGTCACAACATAGTAAAAGCGCTATTGGTAATGGTACAATCGCGCGTTTACACTTATTCAGAACGATTTTTTTCAGGAGACACGAACATGGCCAGCAGAGGCGTAAACAAGGTTATTCTCGTTGGTAATCTGGGTCAGGACCCGGAAGTACGCTACA
This sequence comes from Escherichia sp. XD33, assembly GCF_019375075.1. Taxonomy (NCBI): domain Bacteria; kingdom Pseudomonadati; phylum Pseudomonadota; class Gammaproteobacteria; order Enterobacterales; family Enterobacteriaceae; genus Escherichia; species Escherichia sp. XD33. The sequence goes on along the minus strand of NZ_JAENDM010000018.1, from coordinate 75,094 downwards.
TGCCAAATGGTGGCGCAGTTGCCAACATTACGCTGGCTACTTCCGAATCCTGGCGTGATAAAGCGACCGGCGAGATGAAAGAACAGACTGAATGGCACCGCGTTGTGCTGTTCGGCAAACTGGCAGAAGTGGCCAGCGAATATCTGCGTAAAGGTTCTCAGGTTTATATCGAAGGTCAGCTGCGTACCCGTAAATGGACTGATCAATCCGGTCAGGATCGCTACACCACAGAAGTCGTGGTGAACGTTGGCGGCACCATGCAGATGCTGGGTGGTCGTCAGGGTGGTGGCGCTCCGGCAGGTGGTAATATCGGTGGTGGTCAGCCGCAGGGCGGTTGGGGTCAGCCTCAGCAGCCGCAGGGTGGCAATCAGTTCAGCGGCGGCGCGCAGTCTCGCCCGCAGCAGTCCGCTCCGGCAGCGCCGTCTAACGAGCCGCCGATGGACTTTGATGATGACATTCCGTTCTGATTTGTCATTAAAACAATAGGTTATATTGTTTTAAGGTGGATGATTAAAGCATCTGCCAGCCATAAAAAAGAAGCCTCCGTTATGGAGGCTTCTACGTATCAGGTCAAAATCATTGGCCATTGTGGCGGTGTCTGATTCATCTCTTCTATCATCACCGACTCGATGTTATGCCAGATAGCGGTGATGTCCGCCATTGTGATGCCAAGCAACCCCATTGCGAACCAACAGGCGGAAACAACGCCCAGACCGCTGCTGATCACCGCAAGCCCGACATAATCAGACCGACGAAAACGGATGTTGAGTGTGCTGGCCAGAAACATCATTACGGCACTAAGAAGTTGCCAGCGAAGAAGAACCACGCCAGTGGTGAGGGTAGCCATCAAACAATTCCTCTGAAAAGAGCCGATGCCCTGGACAGCGCGGCGTTGTTCACGGGAGGCGTGGTACACTCTGGCTATCGCGGGGCTTGCAGAACACAAAAATGAAACACTCTGTTTGTTTCATTAATTTTGTGAACTATATCACAATTGATTGTTTGTTAGCCATATTAGGCCGTGACTTTTATTGCTGTACAGATTATGTGGTTTTTCAGTGGCATTAAGGGCATATCTTCCCGCCGCCTCTGCATTCCTGTAGGAAATTAATTTTGAATATCAATGAATTATTTTCATCCAGGTGACGATTAGAAAGGTATCAATTTCAAATCAGGCAAAAGTGCTATTTATACCGTAAGATTTATCTAAAGACGTCGGTACCCAGGGTTTTCACCTTACAATGGCCGGGTATAAACAGGCAGGAAATTGATAGCAATGAGTCATCGTGCACGACACCAATTACTGGCGTTGCCGGGCATTATCTTTTTAGTTCTCTTTCCCATCATTCTTTCGCTATGGATTGCCTTCCTTTGGGCAAAATCAGAAGTGAATAATCAGCTCCGAACCTTTGCTCAACTGGCACTGGATAAATCCGAGCTGGTCATTCGCCAGGCAGATTTAGTGAGCGATGCAGCTGAACGCTATCAGGGGCAAGTTTGCACTCCAGCCCATCAAAAGCGAATGTTGAATATTATTCGTGGCTATCTTTATATTAATGAATTGATCTATGCCCGTGATAACCATTTTTTATGCTCATCGCTGATAGCGCCTGTAAACGGCTATACGATTGCACCGGCCGATTATAAGCGTGAACCTAACGTTTCTATCTATTATTACCGCGATACGCCTTTTTTCTCTGGCTATAAAATGACCTATATGCAGCGGGGAAATTATGTGGCAGTTATCAACCCTCTCTTCTGGAGTGAAGTGATGTCTGATGATCCGACATTGCAATGGGGTGTGTATGATACGGTGACGAAAACCTTTTTCTCGTTAAGCAAAGAGGCCTCGGCAGCAACGTTTTCTCCGCTGATTCATTTGAAGGATTTAACCGTACAAAGAAATGGCTATTTATATGCGACAGTTTATTCGACAAAACGCCCAATTGCAGCCATTGTTGCGACTTCATATCAACGTCTTATAACCCATTTTTATAATCATCTTATTTTTGCGTTGCCCGCCGGTATTTTGGGGAGTCTTGTTCTGCTATTACTCTGGCTACGTATTCGACAAAACTATTTATCTCCCAAACGTAAATTGCAACGCGCCCTCGAAAAACATCAACTTTGTCTTTATTACCAGCCAATAATCGATATCAAAACAGAAAAATGTATCGGCGCTGAAGCGTTGTTACGTTGGCTTGGTGAGCAGGGGCAAATAATGAATCCGGCAGAGTTTATTCCGCTGGCAGAAAAGGAGGGGATGATAGAACAGATAACTGATTATGTTATTGATAATGTCTTCCGTGATCTGGGCGCGTACTTGGCAACACATGCCGATCGCTATGTTTCTATTAACCTGTCGGCTTCCGATTTTCATACGTCACGGTTGATAGCGCGAATCAATCAGAAAACAGAGCAATACGCGGTGCGTCCGCAGCAAATTAAATTTGAAGTGACTGAGCATGCATTTCTTGATGTCGAAAAAATGACGCCGATTATTCTGGCTTTCCGCCAGGCTGGTTACGAAGTGGCAATTGATGATTTTGGTATTGGCTACTCTAACTTGCATAACCTTAAATCATTGAATGTCGATATTTTGAAAATCGATAAATCGTTTGTTGAAACGCTGACCACCCACAAAACCAGTCATTTGATTGCGGAACACATCATCGAGCTGGCGCACAGCCTGGGGTTAAAAACGATCGCTGAAGGCGTCGAAACTGAGGAGCAGGTTAACTGGCTGCGCAAACGCGGCGTGCGCTATTGCCAGGGATGGTTTTTTGCGAAGGCGATGCCGCCGCAGGTGTTTATGCAATGGATGGAGCAATTACCCGCGCGGGAGTTAACGCGCGGGCAATAAAACTACAGGCGGTGGCGATAATCGCTGGGAGTGCGATCAAACTGCCGACGGAAAACGCGGGAGAAGGTCTGCTGCGAGACATAACCCAGGTCCATTGCGATATCAAAAATCGGACGCTCGGTGGTGCGCAACTCAACGGCGGCCAGTAACAGGCGACGTTGGCGAATGTAATCGCCAAGCGTCTGATGCGTCACCGTGCGGAACATTCGTTGCAAGTACCACTTTGAATAGCCTGATTTTTTTGCGACTACATCAATGTTAAGCGGCTGGTCAATATGCTCGTCAATCCATGCGATAAGATCCTGAATAATTTTCTGATGGGACATAAATCTGCCTCTTTTCAGTGTTCAGTTCGTTAATTCATCTGTTGGGGAGTATAATTCCTCAAGTTAACTTGAGGTAAAGCGATTTATGGAAAAGAAATTACCCCGCATTAAAGCGCTGCTAACCCCCGGCGAAGTGGCGAAACGCAGCGGTGTGGCGGTATCGGCGCTGCATTTCTATGAAAGTAAAGGGTTGATTACCAGTATCCGTAACAGCGGCAATCAGCGGCGATATAAACGTGATGTGTTGCGATATGTTGCAATTATCAAAATTGCTCAGCGTATTGGCATTCCGCTGGCGACCATTGGTGAAGCGTTTGGCGTGTTGCCCGAAGGGCATACGTTAAGTGCGAAAGAGTGGAAACAGCTTTCGTCCCAATGGCGAGAAGAGTTGGATCGGCGCATTCATACCTTAGTGGCTCTGCGTGACGAACTGGACGGATGTATTGGTTGTGGCTGCCTTTCGCGCAGTGATTGCCCGTTGCGTAACCCGGGCGACCGCTTAGGAGAAGAAGGTACCGGCGCACGCTTGCTGGAAGATGAACAAAACTAAAGCGCCACAAGGGCGCTTTAGTTTGTTTTCCGGTCTTTGTCTTTCTCTCTATCCCGCTGGTACACAGGAGGGTTTCCCCCGACGTCAACACACCTCATTCGAGCACGTGGTGGAGGTTCCGGTTGGTGTTGATGCTTTAATTGTATGTCACCGACGTTTCTTCGCCAGTGTAAAAGTATACTTTTTAACCGCAATATTTTTGTCATCTCAGACGATTTTTTATCGCAATCCTGAACGGTATACGGCTCGATAACGCTGCAATCTTGCGCACCGACGATAACGTTTGCGCATCAATTGCCTGGTTTTTCATCGTCAAGACAATAAAAGAGAAAAAAGCAGCAAACTTCGGTTGAAAAAGCCGCTATGATCGCCGGATAATCGTTTGCTTTTTTTACCACCCGTTTTGTATGCGCGGAGCTAAACGTTTGCTTTTTTGCGACGCAGCAAATTGTCGCAAACCTGGAGCAGGAAGATAACGTTTCGCTGGCAGGGGATTGTCCGCCACGCATCTTGACGAAAATTAAACTCTCAGGGGATGTTTTCTTATGTCTACGCCATCAGCGCGTACCGGCGGTTCACTCGACGCCTGGTTTAAAATTTCACAACGTGGAAGCACTGTCCGTCAGGAAGTGGTTGCCGGGTTAACAACGTTTCTGGCGATGGTCTACTCGGTCATCGTCGTTCCAGGTATGTTGGGTAAAGCAGGCTTCCCGCCTGCGGCAGTTTTCGTTGCAACCTGTCTGGTTGCCGGACTCGGTTCTATCGTGATGGGTCTGTGGGCTAATCTGCCGTTGGCGATTGGTTGCGCCATCTCCCTGACGGCGTTTACCGCATTCAGCCTGGTGCTGGGGCAACATATTAGCGTACCTGTCGCGCTGGGTGCCGTGTTCCTGATGGGTGTGCTGTTTACGGTAATTTCTGCCACGGGTATCCGTAGCTGGATTTTGCGCAACTTGCCTCACGGTGTGGCGCACGGCACGGGGATTGGTATCGGTCTGTTCCTGCTGCTCATTGCCGCTAACGGTGTCGGTCTGGTGATTAAAAACCCGCTTGATGGTCTGCCCGTTGCGCTGGGTGATTTCGCGACCTTCCCGGTGATTATGTCACTGGTAGGTCTGGCGGTGATCATCGGCCTGGAAAAACTGAAAGTCCCTGGTGGCATTCTGCTGACCATTATCGGTATCTCAATTGTCGGTTTGATCTTCGATCCTAACGTCCATTTCTCCGGCGTTTTCGCCATGCCTTCATTGAGCGATGAAAACGGCAATTCACTGATTGGCAGCCTGGACATTATGGGCGCGCTGAATCCTGTAGTCCTGCCAAGCGTTCTGGCGCTGGTGATGACGGCAGTATTTGATGCCACCGGAACTATCCGTGCCGTCGCCGGCCAGGCGAACCTGCTGGATAAAGATGGGCAGATCATCGACGGTGGGAAAGCACTGACCACTGACTCCATGAGCAGCGTTTTCTCTGGCCTGGTGGGTGCGGCTCCGGCAGCGGTATACATCGAGTCTGCGGCGGGTACGGCGGCGGGCGGTAAAACCGGTTTGACGGCTATCACCGTTGGCGTGCTGTTCCTCCTGATTCTGTTCCTCTCTCCGCTCTCTTACCTCGTTCCGGGGTATGCAACGGCTCCGGCGCTGATGTACGTTGGCCTGCTGATGCTGAGCAACGTGGCGAAAATCGACTTTGCTGATTTTGTTGATGCGATGGCGGGTCTGGTTACGGCTGTATTCATCGTGCTGACCTGTAACATCGTAACAGGCATCATGATCGGCTTCGCGACTCTGGTGATTGGTCGTCTGGTTTCCGGCGAATGGCGCAAGTTGAACATCGGTACGGTCGTTATCGCCGTGGCGCTGGTGACCTTCTATGCGGGTGGCTGGGCTATCTAATCTTTCATCGGATTCTGAAAACGGGTGGCAATGGCTGCCCGTTTTTATTTTCTCCGCACATTGTGTGAGCTTTTGCGATATTCTGAAAAAATGAGAATTCAGGCATAACGTCTTTCTCAGATCATAAAAAACATCGCAAACAGGGAACGCATGGAAATCTTCTTCACCATACTGATAATGACCCTCGTGGTCTCGCTGTCCGGGGTGGTCACTCGTGTCATGCCCTTTCAGATCCCGCTTCCGCTTATGCAAATCGCCATCGGTGCGCTACTGGCGTGGCCGACGTTTGGTTTGCATGTGGAGTTTGATCCTGAACTCTTTTTAGTCTTGTTTATCCCGCCGTTGCTGTTCGCTGATGGCTGGAAAACGCCGACCCGTGAATTTCTCGAACATGGTCGAGAGATTTTCGGCCTCGCGCTGGCGCTGGTGGTGGTCACCGTGGTCGGCATTGGCTTCCTTATTTACTGGGTGGTGCCGGGCATTCCGCTGATCCCTGCCTTTGCGCTGGCGGCGGTGCTTTCTCCGACCGATGCTGTGGCGCTCTCCGGGATTGTTGGCGAAGGGCGCATCCCGAAAAAAATCATGGGCATTTTGCAGGGCGAAGCGTTGATGAATGACGCCTCCGGTCTGGTGTCGTTGAAGTTTGCCGTAGCAGTGGCGATGGGGACGATGATCTTCACCGTCGGCGGTGCGACGGTCGAATTTATGAAAGTAGCCATTGGCGGTATTCTCGCCGGTTTTGTGGTGAGCTGGCTGTACGGTCGCTCGCTGCGATTCCTCAGCCGCTGGGGCGGTGATGAACCCGCGACGCAGATCGTCCTGCTGTTCCTGCTGCCATTCGCTTCTTATCTGATTGCCGAACATATTGGCGTTTCCGGCATCCTCGCTGCGGTTGCCGCCGGGATGACCATCACCCGCTCCGGTGTGATGCGCCGTGCGCCGCTGGCAATGCGCCTGCGTGCAAACAGCACCTGGGCGATGCTGGAATTTGTCTTTAACGGCATGGTGTTCCTGCTGTTAGGTCTGCAGCTGCCGGGTATTCTGGAGACGTCGCTGATGGCAGCAGAAATCGACCCTAACGTCGAAATCTGGATGCTGTTTACCGATATTATTCTGATATATGCGGCGCTGATGCTGGTCCGTTTCGGCTGGCTGTGGACGATGAAAAAGTTCAGCAACCGCTTCCTGAAGAAGAAGCCGATGGAGTTTGGTTCGTGGACCACACGAGAAATCCTGATCGCGTCTTTCGCCGGGGTGCGTGGGGCGATCACTCTGGCCGGTGTGCTCTCTATCCCGCTGCTCTTGCCGGATGGTAACGTCTTCCCGGCGCGCTATGAGCTGGTGTTCCTGGCGGCTGGCGTCATTCTCTTCTCGCTGTTTGTCGGCGTGGTGATGTTGCCTATTCTGCTACAACACATTGAAGTCGCGGATCATTCGCAACAATTGAAAGAGGAACGTATTGCGCGAGCGGCAACGGCAGAAGTGGCGATTGTGGCGATCCAGAAAATGGAGGAGCGTCTGGCGGCGGATACCGAAGAGAATATCGATAACCAGCTGCTTACGGAGGTCAGTTCTCGCGTCATTGGTAACCTGCGTCGTCGCGCCGATGGACGTAACGACGTTGAAAGTTCCGTGCAGGAAGAGAACCTTGAGCGTCGCTTCCGTCTGGCGGCATTGCGTTCTGAACGTGCTGAACTTTACCACCTGCGCGCCACACGGGAGATCAGCAACGAAACGCTGCAAAAATTACTGCACGATCTCGATTTGCTTGAAGCGTTGCTAATTGAGGAAAATCAGTAAGCCGAAAGCGACGTAACCAGGCCCGAGGTAATCTGAAAAAGGTGCAATCTTTTGCACCTTTAACAGGTTAGCTCGGGCTAACATTCATGATTCTAAAACAAATAAGTTATCTCTCTTTTAAAGTCAATTCATTGGCTGTTCTTCGACTTAACCTCAATCTGCATCTTGCATAATATCTGCAGTAATCTTCATAGCGACTGCATGAAGATTATCCTCAGTTTGTGACATGCCAGTATGAGTGGCACAATCTTCTTCAAAGAATTTCTGTAGTGTTACCAGGATATCACTATTAATGGAGATATTTTCCTCACCACGGAGAATGGTAATACCCATTCCCTGGACGCTAGCCTCATCGAAATTAACACGATAGAGACGGATATTAAACATCCAGGCTTTTGTTAAAACAGAACAGTTGAAATGGCAATTGCTTAAATTGGCATTATTAAAATTAACATTAGCCATATTAGAGCCGGTACATATAACCATTTCGAGGAACGTATTTGTTAACCGCGTAAAAAAGAGTTTGCTATCAATTAAGTTTATATTCTGGAGGGTTGCTTTATTCAGGTTGACACGAGACAGATCAGCATGTTCAAAGTTAATTAAATCAAGTTTAGAGAAGCTAAGGTCGGCTCTAAATAAATTAATATATGGCGCTATTACTTTATAAAGATTTACCTCAGCCATGTATGCCATATAAAAATTTGAATAATCAAGGAAGGTATTTTTAATATTGGCTCTATTCATTGTTGCATTGTAGAATTGAACATGCATAGCGGAACATGAATTTAGAGTTCCGTCAGTCATTTTTATCTGAGCGAAATTTGAGTCATCGAGAATACAATTATCAAAAAGTATTTTTTCCATTATGGCGAAATTAAAATTCGTTTTATACATATTACAGTCCTGAAAAATAGCGTTTTGTAGTCTGCAACCTGCAAAATTCGAATTGGATAAATCTTCATCTTTAATCACGATACCTTTCAGGCTAAGGTGTGAAAAATCGTAACCACCATTTACTGTCTGTGGGATTTCGATAGTATTATTATGGACGGTGACATTATTTATAAAATATACCACCTTAATTGACACTTCCTTATCTTTATTAAGGTAAACTCTTCTCGTAATTCTATCGTCACATTTATTATTTGCATGTGAAGCTATATCTATAAAATATTTATGTATTTTCCTGTCCGTTTCCTTCGTGATTTTTCCTGATGGTAAACTATCATAAATTCTTTTCATTTTCTGAATCAAGCCTATCACTTTTTCATGATCATCCATCTTGAAAAGAGAGAGGGCTTTATTGTCAATTAACGTGCTTTTATGATGTTTTCTGTAATTATCTGATTTTGTTTTCTTTGTATGTGATGGACTTGTGACAGAGTGGTTATCGTTAATCTGGCAAAGAGGGAAAAACATATTATTTAAACCATTGTAGCACATAAAATATCCTTATAATTAACAAGAAAGAAAAGGCATATTCTCTGCATTATCATTTTCTACGACTGTCAAAAATCGTTCATTTTTTAATGAGTTTATTTGTTTAATATTTTGGGAAAAGGTGATGCATGCTGGAGAGGAAGAGTATTCCCCGGTCAGGCGACCGGGGAAGGGGAGAGATTAATGTGCGCGGCCTTGCTCAACGCCAAAGCCGGTCTGGGAGCGGATAAACTGCGCGCGGAACAGTTCACGCTCGCGCGCCCCTTCCGCTGAGTTATCGGTTGCCGAGAAGAACCAGATGCCGAGGAATGCCACGGTGATAGAGAACAGCGCCGGGTATTCATACGGGAAGATGGCTTTTTCGTGACCAAGGATCTGTACCCAAATCGTCGGGCCGAGGATCATCAGTACTACTGCGGTAATCAGCCCCAGCCAGCCACCCATCATCGCGCCACGCGTGGTCAGTTTCGACCAGTACATAGAAAGCAGAATGATCGGGAAGTTACAGCTCGCCGCGATGGCAAACGCCAGCCCCACCATAAAGGCGATGTTCTGATTCTCAAACAGCACGCCGAGGATAATCGCAATCACGCCGAGGATCAGTACGGTGATTTTTGATACCCGCAGCTCTTCACGTTCGGTCGCGCCTTTTTTGAAGACGTTAGCGTACAAGTCATGCGAAACCGCGGATGCGCCCGCCAGCGTCAGACCCGCAACCACCGCGAGGATAGTGGCGAAAGCAACCGCTGAAATAAAACCGAGGAACAGGTTGCCGCCCACTGCATTCGCCAGGTGAACGGCCGCCATGTTGTTACCACCAATCAGATGGCCCGCCGCGTCTTTATATTCCGGATTCGCACCAACCAGCATGATCGCGCCGAAGCCGATAATAAAGGTCAGAATATAGAAGTAGCCCATAAACCCGGTGGCGTAGAACACGCTCTTACGTGCTTCGCGGGCATCGCTGACTGTAAAGAAGCGCATCAGAATGTGCGGCAAGCCCGCCGTACCAAACATCAGTCCCAGACCCAGAGAGAGCGCGGAGATCGGATCTTTCACCAGCCCGCCCGGCTTCATGATGTCGACACCTTTCGGGTGTACCGCCATCGCTTCACTGAACAGATTGTTGAAGCTAAAGCCGACGTGTTTCATCACCATAAAGGCCATAAAGCTGGCACCGAACAGCAACAGAACGGCTTTAATAATTTGTACCCAGGTGGTCGCCAGCATGCCGCCGAACAGGACGTACATCATCATCAGCACACCGACCAGCACCACCGCAATGTGATAGTTAAGGCCAAACAGCAGCTCGATCAGTTTACCTGCGCCTACCATCTGGGCGATAAGGTAAAGCGCCACCACCACCAGAGAACCACAGGCCGAAAGAATACGAATCGGCCCTTGTTTCAGGCGGTAAGAGGCTACATCGGCAAAGGTGTAGCGTCCCAGGTTACGCAGACGTTCGGCAATCAGGAACAAAATGATCGGCCAGCCCACCAGGAAGCCCAGCGAGTAAATTAAGCCGTCATAGCCGGAGGTAAACACCAGCGCGGAGATCCCCAAGAATGAGGCGGCGGACATATAGTCCCCGGCAATCGCCAGCCCGTTCTGGAAGCCAGTGATATTGCCGCCTGCGGTGTAGTAGTCGCTACGAGAACGTACGCGTTTTGATGCCCAGTAGGTAATGCCGAGCGTAAACACGACGAAAATCAGGAACATAATAATCGCCTGCCAGTTCGTTGGCTGGCGCTCTACGGCCCCGCTAATAGCATCCGCGGCGTTAGCTGCGAAAGGGAGTGTGGCGGCAAGCGCCGTCAGAACTCTTTTCATGATGCTTGTACCTCATGCAGGACTTCATTATTAAGACGGTCGAATTCGCCGTTCGCCCGCCAGATGTAGATACCGGTGAGAACAAAGGAGATCACAATCACTCCAACACCAATTGGAATACCGCGTGTGACGCTGGTGTTCGGATTCAGCGGCGTGCCCAGCCAGCCGGGCGCGAAGGCGATCAGTAAAATAAAGCCGATATAAACTGCCAGCATAATAATCGACAGGATGGTGGCAAACCGTTGCCGTTTTTCGACTAACTCCCTGAAATGCGCATTGTCTTCTATCCGCTGATAAATAGTGCCATTCATCACAGATTCTCCAGAGGTAATGTAGGGATTGTTTTAATTCCCGCTCCCTTATGGGAGAAGGTTAACGCTCGGGTAACCCTTGCCGAATGTAGGCCGGATAAGGCGTTATACGCCGCATCCGGCAATCAATGCCTGATGCGACGCTGTCGCGTCTTATCAGGCCTACAAACCGTTACCGACTCGCATCCGGCAATTGTGGGTTACGATGGCATCGCGATAGCCTGCTTCTCTTCAAGCAGCTTCTCGACTACGCCAGGATCGGCAAGCGTCGAGGTATCGCCCAGGTTGCTGGTATCGCCCGCCGCAATTTTGCGCAGAATACGGCGCATAATTTTGCCGGAGCGGGTTTTAGGCAGGGAGTCGGTCCAGTGCAGCACGTCTGGCGTCGCCAGCGGGCCAATCTCTTTACGCACCCAGTTGCGGACTTCTGCGTACAGTTCTGGTGACGGTTCCTCCCCGTGATTAAGCGTGACGTAGGCGTAGATCGCCTGACCTTTAATATTGTGCGGAATACCTACTACGGCGGCTTCGGCAATCTTCGGATGCGCCACCAGCGCCGACTCAATCTCCGCCGTTCCCAGACGGTGACCGGAGACGTTCAGCACATCGTCCACACGCCCGGTTATCCAGTAATAGCCATCTTCATCGCGACGCGCGCCGTCGCCGCTGAAATACATATTTTTGAAGGTGGAGAAGTAGGTCTGTTCAAAACGTTCGTGATCGCCAAACAGCGTACGCGCCTGACCCGGCCAGGAGTCGGTGATCACCAGGCTGCCTTCGGTAGCGCCTTCCAGCGGGTTACCTTCGTTATCGACCAGCGCCGGTTGCACGCCGAAGAACGGACGTGTTGCCGAACCGGCTTTCAGCTCGGTAGCGCCAGGCAGCGGCGTGATCATGAAACCGCCAGTTTCGGTCTGCCACCAGGTATCGACCACCGGACATTTCTCGTTGCCGATTTTTTTCCAGTACCACTCCCACGCTTCCGGGTTAATTGGCTCGCCCACGGAACCGAGAATGCGCAGCGACGAACGGTCGGTACCCTCGATCGCTTTATCGCCTTCCGCCATCAGCGCGCGGATCGCCGTGGGTGCGGTATAGAGAATATTGACCTGATGCTTGTCCACCACCTGCGCCATACGGGCAGGCGTCGGCCAGTTCGGTACGCCTTCAAACATCAGCGTGGTCGCACCGCAGGCCAGCGGGCCGTACAGCAAGTAACTGTGTCCGGTCACCCAGCCCACATCGGCGGTGCACCAGTAGATATCACCCGGATGATAATCAAAGACATATTTAAAGGTCAGCGCCGCGTACACCAGATAACCGCCGGTAGTATGCAGCACACCTTTTGGCTTACCGGTAGAACCGGAGGTGTAGAGAATAAACAGCGGATCTTCGGCGTTCATCTCTTCCGCCTGGTGCTGATCGCTCGCTTGCTCAACCAGGTCGTGCCACCACAGGTCGCGCCCTTCCTGCCAGTCAATTTTCCCGCCAGTACGCTTCAGTACCACCACATGCTCTACGCTGGTGACGTTCGGGTTTTTCAGCGCGTCATCAACGTTTTTCTTCAGCGGAATACTGCGCCCGGCACGCACACCTTCGTCGGAAGTGATCACCAGTCGTGAGTTGGAATCAATAATGCGCCCGGCAACGGCTTCCGGCGAGAAGCCGCCGAAAATCACCGAATGCACCGCGCCAATGCGGGCGCAGGCCAGCATCGCAACCGCGGCTTCCGGCACCATCGGCATATAAATCGCCACCACATCACCTTTTTTAATGCCCAGCTCGAGCAGGGTATTGGCGAAGCGGCAGACGTCGCGGTGCAGCTCTTTATAGCTGATATGTTTGCTCTGGCTGGCGTCGTCGCCTTCCCAGATGATGGCGGTACGATCGCCGTTTTCTTGCAGATGGCGGTCAAGGCAGTTTGCCGCCAGATTCAGCGTGCCGTCCTCGTACCATTTAATGGACACATTACCGGGGGCAAAGGAGGTGTTTTTCACCTTCTGGTAAGGTTTGATCCAGTCAAGAATTTTTCCCTGTTCGCCCCAGAAGGTATCAGGTACGTTAATAGATTGTTGATACATCGCCTCGTACTGCTGAGGGTTTATCAGGCAACGGTCTGCGATGTTGGCAGGAATGGTGTGTTTGTGAATTTGGCTCATGCTTTTGTTCTCCTTGTAGGATGTTAATAATATGTGGCATAAGCGTTAAATGTAGGGGTATTGGCAGTTTTGTTTAGTATTTGGGCGACAGATCACGCAAAAGTAGAATTGTGCAAATAAACGGCAGGGTAATTTTTGAAGGTCAGCAACAAAAGTTGATTAATTCTTTGAGGAACATGCAGTTATGCATGCTGTTGAAAAAGAGGAAGATACTGACTAACTCTAAAGTGGTATTTTACATGCACTTACAATTGATTAAAGACAACATTCACAGTGTGGTTATTTGTTACACATAGGGGCGAGCAATGTCATGACAGTGTAGGTGCGGTTACTGTCGTGAAAAACAATAAAAACCGCCATTGCAACAATGGCGCAATTCGGATGAAGCCCCTATGACAAGGATAAAAATAAACGCACGCCGTATCTTCAGCTTATTGATTCCTTTTTTCTTTTTCACTTCTGTTCACGCTGAACAAACGGCTGCTCCCGCAAAACCTGTAACTGTGGAAGCGAAGAATGAAACCTTTGCCCCGCAGCATCCCGATCAATATCTCTCCTGGAAAGCCACCTCGGAACAGTCAGAGCGTGTTGACGCCCTGGCGGAAGATCCACGGCTGGTGATCCTGTGGGCGGGGTATCCCTTCTCGCGCGATTACAACAAGCCGCGTGGACATGCTTTTGCTGTGACCGATGTGCGTGAAACCCTGCGTACCGGTGCGCCGAAAAACGCTGAAGATGGTCCGCTACCGATGGCATGCTGGAGTTGTAAAAGCCCGGATGTGGCGCGTCTGATCCAGAAAGACGGCGAAGATGGCTACTTCCACGGTAAATGGGCGCGCGGCGGTCCGGAAATCGTCAACAACTTAGGTTGTGCCGATTGCCATAACACCGCCTCTCCAGAGTTCGCCAAAGGCAAACCGGAGTTAACCCTTTCCCGTCCGTATGCGGCTCGCGCGATGGAAGCCATTGGTAAACCTTTTGAGAAAGCCGGACGTTTCGACCAGCAATCGATGGTTTGCGGTCAGTGCCATGTGGAGTATTACTTCGACGGCAAAAACAAAGCGGTTAAATTCCCGTGGGATGACGGCATGAAAGTCGAAAATATGGAGCAGTATTACGACAAAATTGCCTTCTCTGACTGGACTAACTCCCTGTCGAAAACGCCAATGCTGAAAGCGCAGCACCCGGAATATGAAACCTGGACAGCGGGCATTCACGGTAAAAACAACGTGACCTGTATCGACTGCCATATGCCAAAAGTGCAGAACGCCGAAGGCAAACTCTACACCGACCATAAAATTGGTAATCCGTTTGATAACTTCGCCCAGACTTGTGCGAACTGCCATACCCAGGACAAAGCTGCCTTGCAAAAAGTGGTCGCGGAACGTAAGCAGTCGATTAACGACCTGAAAATCAAGGTTGAAGATCAACTGGTTCACGCTCACTTCGAAGCGAAAGCAGCGCTGGATGCAGGCGCGACGGAAGCTGAAATGAAGCCAATTCAGGACGATATCCGTCATGCCCAGTGGCGCTGGGATCTGGCGATCGCTTCCCACGGCATTCATATGCACGCACCGGAAGAAGGTTTATGGATGCTCGGTACGGCGATGGATAAAGCGGCGGATGCACGCACCAAACTGGCGCGCCTGCTGGCGACCAAAGGCATCACCCATGAAATCCAGATCCCGGATATCTCAACCAAAGAGAAAGCCCAGCAGGCCATTGGCCTGAACATGGAACAAATCAAGGCCGAGAAGCAGGACTTCATCAAAACGGTGATCCCGCAGTGGGAAGAACAGGCACGTAAAAACGGTCTGTTAAGCCAATAACCCCGTTCCGCCTCGCAAGGGGCGGAAAACACAATGGAGTGAATATGAGCGTATTACGTTCGTTATTAACTGCCGGGGTGCTGGCGTCGGGCCTGTTGTGGAGCCTGAACGGAATTACCGCTACCCCTGCGGCGCAGGCATCTGATGATCGCTACGAAGTTACCCAGCAGCGTAACCCGGATGCCGCCTGTCTGGACTGTCATAAACCAGATACCGAAGGTATGCATGGAAAACATGCTTCCGTTATCAACCCGAATAACAAACTGCCGGTCACCTGCACCAACTGTCACGGCCAGCCATCACCGCAACACCGCGAAGGGGTGAAAGATGTGATGCGCTTTAACGAGCCGATGTACAAGGTTGGAGAGCAGAACAGCGTCTGTATGTCCTGTCATCTGCCGGAACAGTTGCAAAAAGCGTTCTGGCCGCACGATGTCCACGTAACCAAAGTGGCGTGCGCCAGCTGCCATTCCCTGCATCCACAGCAAGATACGATGCAGACGTTAAGTGACAAAGGACGGATTAAGATTTGCGTCGATTGCCACAGCGATCAGCGCACCAATCCGAACTTTAACCCGGCGTCTGTTCCGTTGCTTAAGGAGCAGCCATGACCTGGTCTCGTCGCCAGTTTCTCACCGGCGTCGGCGTGCTGGCAGCCGTCAGCGGCACCGCAGGGCGCGTGGTGGCGAAAACGTTGAATATCAATGGGGTGCGTTACGGCATGGTGCATGACGAGTCGTTATGCATCGGCTGTACCGCCTGTATGGATGCTTGTCGGGAAGTGAACAAGGTGCCGGAAGGCGTCTCGCGCCTGACGATTATTCGTAGCGAGCCGCAGGGCGAATTTCCTGATGTGAAATATCGCTTCTTCCGTAAGTCTTGCCAGCACTGCGATCATGCGCCGTGCGTTGACGTCTGCCCGACCGGTGCGTCTTTTCGCGATGCTGCCAGTGGGATTGTCGATGTTAATCCGGATCTCTGCGTCGGTTGTCAGTACTGCATCGCCGCCTGTCCGTACCGCGTGCGCTTTATCCATCCGGTCACGAAGACGGCGGACAAATGCGATTTCTGCCGTAAGACCAATTTGCAGGCCGGTAAGTTGCCCGCGTGCGTTGAAGCTTGCCCGACCAAGGCGCTGACGTTTGGCAATCTGGACGATCCCAACAGTGAGATTTCGCAACTGCTGCGCCAGAAGCCCACTTACCGCTACAAGCTGGCGCTGGGAACCAAACCGAAGCTGTACCGCGTACCGTTTAAATACGGGGAGGTGAGCCAATGACGCAGACTTCCGCATTTCATTTTGAATCGCTGGTGTGGGACTGGCCGATTGCCATCTACCTGTTTTTGATTGGTATTTCTGCTGGTCTGGTGACGCTGGCCGTGCTGTTACGTCGCTTCTACCCGCAGGCGGGCGGTGCAGACAGTACGTTGCTGCGCACCACGCTGATTGTCGGGCCGGGCGCGGTGATCCTCGGTCTGTTGATCCTCGTCTTCCACCTGACAAGACCGTGGACCTTCTGGAAGCTGATGTTCCACTACAGTTTTACCTCGGTGATGTCGATGGGGGTGATGCTGTTTCAGCTCTACATGGTGGTGCTGGTGCTGTGGCTGGCGAAAATCTTTGAACATGATTTGCTTGCCCTGCAACAACGCTGGTTGCCGAAGCTGGGGATCGTGCAAAAGGTTCTGAGCCTGCTGACGCCCGTTCATCGCGGACTGGAAACATTGATGCTGGTGCTGGCGGTGTTGTTGGGGGCTTATACCGGCTTTCTGCTGTCGGCGCTGAAATCGTATCCGTTCCTCAATAACCCGATCCTGCCGGTGCTGTTCCTCTTCTCCGGCATCTCGTCCGGTGCGGCGGTGGCGCTGATCGCCATGGCAATACGCCAACGCAGTAACCCGCATTCCACGGAAGCGCAGTTTGTACACCGTATGGAAATCCCTGTGGTATGGGGTGAAATCTTCCTGCTGGTGGCGTTTTTTGTCGGTCTGGCGCTGGGCGATGACGGTAAAGTTCGTGCGCTGGTGGCGGCATTAGGTGGCGGTTTCTGGACGTGGTGGTTCTGGCTTGGTGTCGCCGGGCTGGGGCTGATTGTGCCAATGTTGCTCAAACCGTGGGTCAATCGCAGTTCCGGCATTCCTGCCGTGCTGGCGGCGTGTGGGGCCAGTCTGGTCGGCGTGTTGATGCTGCGCTTTTTCATTCTCTACGCCGGACAGTTGACGGTGGCGTAAGCCAGAAAAGAGGTGGTTTCTGGACGTATTCCTTCCTGAAGTCGGTTTTCTGGCGTTGTTGTTAAGTCTCGGGGTCAACGTGTTGACCCCGTTGACGGCCTTTGCGGGAGTGCGGTTGCGCTGGCCTGCCATGATGCGACTCACTTGCATCGGCATTCTGGCGCAGTTCGCGCTCCTGCTGCTCGCCTTTGGCGTACTGACGTATTGTTTTCTCATCAGCGATTTCTCGGTCATTTATGTCGCGCAACATAGCTACAGCCTGCTGTCGTGGGAACTCAAGCTGGCAGCGGTGTGGGGCGGCCATGAAGGTTCGCTGCTGCTTTGGGTGCTGCTGCTTTCCGCCTGGAGCGCGCTGTTTGCCTGGCATTATCGGCAGCAAACCGATCCGCTATTTCCGCTGACGCTAGCCGTTTTATCTCTCATGCTCGCCGCACTGCTACTGTTTGTGGTGCTGTGGTCCGATCCCTTCGTGCGGATATTTCCACCAGCAATCGAAGGCCGCGATCTCAATCCGATGCTGCAACATCCCGGTCTTATCTTTCATCCACCGCTGCTTTATCTCGGGTATGGCGGTTTGATGGTGGCGGCGAGCGTGGCGCTGGCGAGTTTACTGCGCAGCGAGTTTGATGGTGCCTGCGCCCGAATTTGCTGGCGCTGGGCACTACCTGGCTGGAGCGCATTAACGGCGGGGATCATTCTCGGTTCCTGGTGGGCCTATTGCGAACTGGGCTGGGGCGGCTGGTGGTTCTGGGATCCGGTGGAAAACGCCTCTTTATTACCCTGGCTTTCTGCCACTGCGCTGCTGCACAGTTTATCTCTGACACGTCAGCGGGGGATTTTCCGCCACTGGTCGCTGCTGCTGGCGATAGTTACTCTGATGCTGTCGCTGCTGGGCACCTTAATTGTCCGTTCTGGCATTCTGGTTTCGGTTCATGCGTTCGCGCTGGATAACGTCCGCGCCGTGCCGTTGTTCAGCCTGTTTGCACTGATTAGCCTTGCGTCTCTGGCTCTGTATGGCTGGCGAGCGCGGGACGGTGGCCCGGCGGTGCGTTTTTCGGGGTTATCGCGGGAAATGTTAATCCTCGCTACGCTGTTGCTGTTTTGCGCAGTGCTACTGATCGTGCTGGTGGGAACGCTTTATCCGATGATTTACGGCCTGCTGGGCTGGGGACGCCTCTCCGTTGGCGCACCTTATTTTAACCGCGCGACGTTACCGTTTGGTCTGTTGATGCTGGTGGTGATTGTGCTGGCGACGTTTGTCTCTGGCAAACGCGCGCAGCTTCCGGCGCTGGTAGCTCATGCGGGCGTGCTGTTATTTGCCGCTGGGGTCGTGGTTTCCAGCGTCAGCCGTCAGGAAATCAGCCTGAATTTACAGCCGGGTCAGCCGGTGACGCTGGCAGGATACACCTTCCGTTTTGAGCGCCTCGATCTGCAAGCCAAAGGCAATTACACCAGCGAAAAAGCGATAGTGGCGCTGTTTGACCATCAGCAACGCATTGGTGAATTAACGCCGGAGCGGCGTTTTTACGAAGCTCGTCGTCAGCAAATGATGGAACCGTCAATTCGCTGGAACGGCATCCATGACTGGTATGCGGTCATGGGGGAGAAAACTGGGCTGGATCGTTACGCTTTTCGTTTGTATGTACAAAGCGGTGTGCGCTGGATCTGGGGAGGAGGATTGTTGATGATTGCAGGCGCATTATTAAGCGGATGGCGGGGGAGGAAGCGCGATGAGTAAAGGACTTCTCACGCTACTGCTGTTATTTACCTGTTTTGCGCGCGCTCAGGTTGTAGACACCTGGCAATTCGCTAATCCGCAACAACAGGAACAGGCGTTAAATATTGCCAGCCAGTTACGTTGTCCGCAGTGCCAGAATCAAAACTTACTGGAATCCAATGCGCCGGTGGCAGTCAGTATGCGCCATCAGGTTTACAGCATGGTGGCGGAGGGGAAGAACGAAGTCGAAATCATTGGCTGGATGACCGAACGCTACGGAGATTTTGTTCGCTATAACCCACCGTTAACGGGTCAGACGCTGGTGTTATGGGCGCTGCCAGTGGTGTTGTTACTACTGATGGCACTGATCCTCTGGCGAGTGAGGGCGAAGCGATGAAACAGCCCAAAATACCGGTGAAAATGCTGACAACACTCACAATATTGATGGTATTTCTCTGTGTCGGCAGTTATCTGTTAAGCCCAAAATGGCAGGCGGTACGTGCGGAGTATCAGCGTCAGCGCGATCCGCTACATCAGTTTGCCAGCCAGCAAACCCCGGAAGCGCAGCTTCAGGCATTACAGGATAAAATCCGCGCTAATCCACAAAACAGCGAACAGTGGGCGTTACTGGGCGAGTACTATCTGTGGCAAAACGATTACAGCAATTCGCTGCTGGCGTATCGTCAGGCGTTGCAACTACATGGTGAGAACGCTGAACTGTATGCGGCGCTGGCGACGGTGCTTTATTACCAGGCCAGCCAGCATATGACCGCCCAGACTCGCGCAATGATCGACAAAGCCCTCGCGCTGGACTCTAACGAAATCACCGCTCTGATGCTGCTGGCTTCCGATGCGTTTATGCAGGCGAATTACGCGCAAGCCATCGAACTATGGCAAAAAGTGATGGATCTCAACTCACCCCGGATCAACCGGACACAGCTGGTCGAGTCGATTAATATGGCGAAACTGTTGCAGCGGAGATCGGATTAATCATCTGGTGATGAAGATTATGTCATTGAGCTGCATAAAAAATAATCGAATGAACATATGCCAAAAATAATCACTAATCAGTATTATTGCAGATTAAACAAATAAAAATCTTTCCATAACAAATGGTTATTCATTAATCCTGCCATAAACTCGCGTTATTATGCATTAATGCAGCGAAAAGCTCTGTTGTTAAAGGGTTGCGCAACATACCGCGCAAATGATACTGATCATAAGCGTTAAAAAAATCTACAAACCAACGCAACACAATTCATGCCCTGGCAGTATGTCACGTTCTCGCGTTTCTGAACGGGGAACGGCGCTCCATTGAGGAAGTTATTCTGATGAAAAGTATAAAATTCAGCCTGGCCTGGCAGATTCTGTTTGCTATGGTGCTGGGCATTCTCCTGGGAAGCTACCTGCACTACCATAGCGACAGCCGCGACTGGCTGGTCGTCAATTTGCTCTCTCCGGCGGGTGATATCTTCATCCATCTGATCAAAATGATTGTTGTGCCGATTGTGATCTCCACGCTGGTGGTGGGTATCGCGGGTGTTGGTGATGCCAAACAGCTCGGGCGTATTGGCGCGAAAACCATTATTTACTTCGAGGTGATCACCACCGTCGCCATCATTTTGGGGATCACTCTGGCGAACGTCTTCCAGCCCGGTGCCGGGGTGGATATGTCGCAGCTGGCGACCGTCGATATCTCGAAATATCAGAGCACTACGGAAGCGGTACAAAGCAGTTCCCACGGCATTATGGGCACGATTTTGTCGCTGGTGCCGACGAACATTGTGGCGTCGATGGCGAAAGGCGAAATGCTGCCGATCATCTTCTTCTCGGTGCTGTTTGGTCTGGGGCTTTCCTCCCTGCCCGCGACGCATCGTGAACCGCTGGTGACCGTGTTCCGCTCCATCTCTGAAACCATGTTTAAAGTGACTCACATGGTGATGCGTTATGCACCGGTGGGTGTGTTTGCGCTGATTGCGGTGACGGTGGCTAACTTTGGTTTCTCTTCTCTGTGGCCACTGGCGAAACTGGTGCTGCTGGTGCATTTCGCCATTCTGTTCTTCGCGCTGGTAGTGCTGGGAATTGTGGCGCGCCTGTGCGGGTTAAGCGTCTGGATCCTGATTCGTATTCTGAAAGATGAGCTGATTCTGGCGTACTCCACTGCCAGCTCTGAAAGCGTACTGCCGCGAATTATTGAGAAGATGGAAGCCTACGGAGCACCGGCGTCGATCACCAGCTTCGTGGTGCCGACCGGTTACTCTTTTAACCTTGATGGTTCGACGCTGTATCAAAGTATTGCCGCTATTTTCATCGCTCAGCTGTATGGCATTGACCTGTCCATCTGGCAGGAAATCATTCTGGTGCTGACGCTGATGGTGACCTCGAAAGGGATTGCTGGCGTGCCGGGAGTGTCGTTTGTGGTGTTGCTGGCAACGCTGGGTAGCGTAGGTATTCCGCTGGAAGGTCTGGCGTTTATTGCCGGTGTTGACCGTATCCTCGACATGGCGCGTACTGCGCTGAACGTTGTGGGTAATGCGCTGGCGGTGCTGGTGATTGCCAAGTGGGAACACAAATTTGACCGCAAAAAGGCGCTGGCTTATGAGCGTGAAGTGCTGGGTAAATTTGATAAAACTGCGGATCAATAATTGAAGATTGCCGGGGATATCCACCCGGCAATGTGTGGATGCCTGATGCGACGCTGGTGCGTCTTATCAGGCCTACGCCAGACAGCGCAATAGCCTGATTTAGCGTGATTTTGTAGGTCGGATAAGGCGTTTATGCCGCATCCGACATCAACGCCTGATGCGACGCTTAACGCGTCTTATCAGGCCTACGCCAGACAGCGCAATAGCCTGATTTAGCGTGATTTTGTAGGTCGGATAAGGCGTTTACGCCGCATCCGACATCAACGCCTGATGCGACGCTTGCCGCGTCTTATCAGGCCTACGCCAGACAGCGCAATAGCCTGATTTAGCGTGATTTTGTAGGTCGGATAAGGCGTTTATGCCGCATCCGACATCAACGCCTGATGCGACGCTTAACGCGTCTTATCAGGCCTACGCCAGACAGCGCAATAGCCTGATTTAGCGTGATTTTGTAGGTCGGATAAGGCGTTTACGCCGCATCCGACATCAATGCCTGATGCGACGCTTGCCGCGTCTTATCAGGCCTATCTTAACCGTTGGTTAATTTTTCAAACTCTTCACACCCGGTATCAAACCCTTCCATACAGCTCAGGTTCAACCAGTGCAGCGCCTTTTGCTTGTTCTTCTCGATAAAACCTTCTTCACCGTTTAAGAACATCATTCCCGCCCAGTACTCGGAATAACCGGTTCGGGAAATTGCAGAGCTGCGTTTGAAATACCAGGTTGCCTTGTCATCGTCGGCCTTAATGCCCACGCCGTTGGCGTAAATCAAACCAAGCAGCATTTGGGCATCGACGGCAGAGTCGTTCTCCAGATCTTCCGAGGCGTTTTCTAACAGCGAAATTGCCTTTGGATAATCCGGTTTACCCGCTTGAGTATTTACCAGAATATGCGCCAGCGTTACTTCACCTTCTTTACTGCCCGCTTGCGCCGCTTTCTCTGCAAGAACTTTTGCTTGTGGATAGTCCAGACTGACCGGATTGGTGATTTTGATCTGCGCCAGCAGCGCGCAGGCATCAGCATCACCGCTGTCGGCGGCTTTCTGTGCCCAATATTCGGCTTTGCTCAAATCGCCGGAGCTAAACCAGCTGTCGGCAAGAAAATATTGTGCGCGTCGGTCCCCGGCCTCTGCTGCCTTTAAATACTGGCTGCCAGGCTCGGAGTCGTTGGCGTGGGCAAAGAATGTCAAAAACAACATCAATGCGATAATTTTTTTCATTTTGATAATACGATTGGGTAGGGAGTAACCAGTATAAAGAGTTCGAATGGATAAAAAAACAGCCTCCGAAAGGAGGCTGTAGAAAGGACGGTATTACGCCAGTGCCGCTTCGCGCAGGCGAGTTTTCAACTTGTTGTACTCGTCAATCACGTACTGCTCGGCGGCGCGCTGATCGGCGATCGGCTCGACGCGCACGGCGCAGTATTTGTATTCCGGCGTTTTCGTAATCGGGCTTAAGTTTTCGGTAACCAGCTCGTTACAGGCACCAATCCACCACTGGTAGGTCATGTAAATCGCCCCTTTGTTCGGACGATCGCTGACCTGCGCACGGGTGATAATTTTGCCTTTACGCGAGTGCACCCAAACCAATGCCTCATCTTCAATACCCAGACGTTTGGCGTCTTCGGTATTGATTTGTGCGTAGCCAGGTTCATCAGCCAGCGCCGCCAGTGCCGCACAGTTACCGGTCATCGAACGGCAAGAGTAGTGACCAACTTCACGCACCGTTGACAGTACCATCGGGTACTCGTCGGTGAGTTTGTCGATTGGCGCTACCCAGTCGCAGGTGAAGAACTGCGCCAGACCGTTCGGGGTATCAAACTTCTCTTTAAACAGATAAGAAGTCCCCTGATCGGCATCTGAAGTATCGCGGCAAGGCCACTGAATGAAGCCCAGTTCGCCCATTTTCTCGTAAGTCGCACCGTAGAAATCCGGGCACAGATGACGCAACTCATCCCAGATCTCCTGGGTGTTGTTGTAGTGCATCGGATAACCCATACGGGTGGCGATTTCACTGATGATTTGCCAGTCCGTTTTCAGATCCCATTTCGGTTCAACCGCCTTGAAGAAACGCTGGAAGCCACGGTCAGCCGCAGTAAACACGCCTTCATGCTCGCCCCACGACGTTGACGGTAAAATAACATCCGCCGCCGACGCGGTTTTGGTCATAAAGATGTCCTGAACGATAACCAGTTCCAGATCTTCAAAGGCTTTACGTACTGCCGACAGCTCCGCGTCAGTTTGCAGCGGATCTTCGCCCATAATGTACGCGGCACGCACTTCGCCATGCGCTGCGCGGTGCGGTAGCTCGCTGATGCGATAGCCGGTATGCGCTGGCAGGCTTTCCACGCCCCAGGCTTTGGCGAATTTCTCGCGGTTAGCCGGATCTTTCACGTACTGGTATCCCGGATACGTATCCGGCAGCGCGCCCATATCGCAGGCACCCTGTACGTTGTTCTGACCACGAACCGGGTTAACACCCGCATGTGGCTTACCGAGGTTACCGGTCAGCATCGCGAGGCTGGTCAGAGAACGCACGGTTTCCACGCCCTGGTAGAACTGGGTTACACCCATGCCCCACAGGATGGCGGCGCTTTTCGCCTGGGCATACATCCGTGCCGCCTGACGAATCTCACTGGCGCTGACGCCGGTGATATCTTCAACCGACTCCGGCGTGTAGCCTTCAACGATTCTACGATACTCTTCAAAGCCTTCTGTACGGGAAGCGACGAATGCTTTGTCGTACAAATTTTCTTCAATAATGACATGGCCCATCGCATTCAACAGCGCGATGTTCGAGCCGTTTTTCAGTGCAATGTGCATGTCAGCAATGCGCGCGGTTTCAATTTTGCGCGGATCGCAGACGATAATTTTCGCCCCGTTACGTTTAGCGTTAATTACGTGATTCGCTACGATTGGGTGGGAATCCGCCGGGTTGTACCCGAAAACGAACACTAAATCGGTATTATCAATTTCGTTAATAGCATTGCTCATTGCGCCATTACCGACCGATTGGTGCAGACCTGCAACCGATGGGCCGTGTCAGACACGAGCGCAGCAGTCAACGTTATTGGTACCAATAACGGCGCGCGCAAATTTTTGCATTACATAGTTGGTTTCGTTACCCGTACCACGCGAGGAGCCGGTCGTCTGGATGGCATCCGGACCGTACTTCTCTTTGATGGCGCTCAGGCGCTCGGCAACGTAATTCAGTGCCTCATCCCAGGAAACAGGTTCGAGTTTGCCGCCACGCTGGCGACGGATCATGGGGGTTTTCAGGCGCGGGGTCAGGATCTGGGTATCGTTAATGAAGTCCCAGCCATAATAACCCTTCAGACACAGGGTACCCTGGTTGGTTTTCCCCTGCGCTGCCTCCGCCCGGACGATTTTGCCGTTATCGACGACCAGGTTGATTTTGCAACCTGATGCGCAATAGGGGCAAACCGTGACGACTTTTTTCATCGGTCTCGCTCCAGTTAATCAAATCACGCATACGCGCTCTCGACTACAGTATGCATCTTTTATGCCACATTTTATGTGGGGTCATTCCCTGAGATTACGGGCACTATTTATTCAAAACTCTGACGAAAAACAGGCTGTCGTCAGTTTTGACGTGACGAAACGAAATACCGCGTGACAGCCATCACGCGGCAGACATTTTATTTTTTCTCGACGACGGGACCTGCCTGATACCCGCCGCCCAGCGATTTCATCAACTGAATGCTTTGGATCACCCGGCGGCTGTCCAGCAGCAGTAATGACATCTCTTCGGCAAGCACTGGCAACCGGGCTTCGGTGGCCTGTAAGCGGCTGGTTAAGCCGCGCTGATAGGCGGCCTCGGCAGCGCGCTGGGTAAAGCGCGTGGCTTCCACGCGTTCAGCCTGCATTTCTCGCTCGTCGTTGAGCGTTTGCAGACGCGTGCCGTTGACGGCAACGTCACGCACCGCGTTCAGTACTGACTGGTTGTAACGTTCAATCATCATGTTGCTGGCGGCGCGCGTGCCTTCGAGATTGGCATTCAACCGTCCACCGTCAAACAGCGGCAATTTCAGACCCGGGATGAAGTTGAACTGGCGACTGGTTTTTTTGAATAAGGTATGCAGATGGATGGAGTCCAGACCGAAAAACGCTTTGATATCAAAGCTCGGATAGAACAACGCCCGCGCGGAATCCACCTGATCTAATGACGCCTGAACATACCAGCGCATGGCTTGCAGATCCGGGCGTCTGGCGAGCAACTCATAAGAGAGTGTCGCCGGAATGCCGGTCTGGACTTGCGGTAATGCCACCGGTCTGATCTCCGGCATATCGCTGGCTCCCGCGCCAATCAATGCACGCAGAGATTCTCGCGTTTCGGTGATTTGCCCTTTGACGGCAACAATTTGTTTATCGACCGCCAGAATCTGTGCCCGCGCGCCGTGGAAAGGCACTTGCGCTTCCAGACCGTGCGCCACTTTACTCTGGTGCGCTTTCACCGCGTAATCAATCACATCGTGAGTTTGTTCTAACAGATCGAGCATCTGATAGCTGGCCTGCATACTGTAATAAAGCTGCGCTACGCCCGTGGCCAGCGATAGCTCTACTGCTGCGGTTTCTGCCAGCGCGGCATTATGCGCGCCAATGGCGGCGGCAACCGCTGAGCGATGCACACCCCACAAATCAAGATCCAGTCCGGCAAACAAACCTACTGTGGCTTCCGTATAGTACGGCCCGTCCATACCCAGTGCTGGCGCATCCATTGAATAAGGGCTTAAAAAGCCGTTCGCCGAGACACGTTGGCGGTTGAGCATCCCTAACGCTGCGACCTGTAATTGTGAACCGGCATCTAACAAATCGGCCTGGGACTGCGCTTTTTCTTCCCGCAGTTTCGCTTCGGCGAGGGTGTGTGAACCACTTAGCGTCCGTTGGATCAGCGCATCCAGCTGCGGGTCATTGAGTTGTTTCCACCACTGCGCCTGCGGCCAGCCGGAGCTGGCAAGATGAATATCGTCGGCCAGTTTGATTTGTTCCGGTTTGAGCTGTTGATGAGGTGCAGAATCCTTACGTACCAGGGCACAGCCGGAAATCAGCGTCGTGCTGCCGAGAATGCTGCACAACAGCAGACGTGAAAGTTGACGATTGATCATTGCGTGGCTCCTTGTGCCTGTTCCGTGGCGGGCGTTAATGCCGGGGCTGTCCAGTCTGGCAAGCGGGCGAAAAGCTGGCAGACGTGTTGCTCCTGTTTTAATAAGGTGGGCAGGATGGCCTGAGAGGCGGGTGTCTCTTCAAGCGTTATTTGAGGAGAACGGCTGAGTGCGGTTGCCAGACCGGCAGCGTATTTCTCCAGGGCGTCGGCAAACTGACCTGCTCTGTCCGGCTGTAGTGCGTTATCCAGCGCCTGCGCCGAGTTCCAGGTGGCATCCCAGGCGTGAAGAAGATCGCGGCCCTGACGAATAACCGTTTGCGAACGTTCAATCAGTAATGCGCGTTCTTCGCTGTCCAGTTGACGCTCCAGCGCCACGCGTTGGCACATCTCTTCACAGGCATTAAACGCCGCATGCAGACCGATACGAATTTGCAGATAAGTGCGCAGAGCCGTGACTTCCTGCTGGCGTGGGATCCGCATTACTTTACTTAACATACCCAGCGTGCCAGCCAGTTTTTGCGGCAGTGTGCGCGCTTCACTTTCAGGCCAGACAAAGGTGTAAATCACCGCGGACACCACGGTACCAATGATGATACCCAGGGCGCGATCGCGAATTTCCACCAGGTCGTACACTGGGCCAAAAACGTTTTCGAGCGTGGCGAGCGCGAAGGTGACCACCATCTGTGTGCCGATATAAGAAGAGCGTTCAGAGCTGGTGGCAATCCATGCGCCCAACAGGAAAATCGGTGCCAGCACAAACAGCAATTCGACAATATTGTCCAGCCAGGGCATGACCAGTAGCGTGAATAACAGCGCCAGAATCGCGCCGCAAAAGGCCCCGCCAAAACGCAGCACCATCTTCTGGTACGACGAACCGACATTTGGGTTAGCGACGATCACGCATGTCAGCATACAGGTGTGAATGCCTTCCCAGTCCACGCCGCTGTAAAAGGTGTAACAGATCAAACAGGCGAGCAGCGTTTTTACCGCGTAGCGCATATAGTCTGGATTGGTAAAAGCATCGGCGGCCATTGATGGCGGTTTGGCTGCGGGCGTTGGCGGCGTATTCGGGTCCATCTGACCCAGTTGTAACAACGTCTGGCAGATATTCTCCAGGTTACATTCCCGTGCCGCCATCGCTTCACTTTCACTGATCCGCCAGTCGCTTTGCCAGCACTGACCTTCAGCAACGGCATGCTGCAGCTTGTTGATTTCTGAAGCTAATTTTTGTCGGAATTCAATAATTGCCTGAGAATCAGCAAAAGAGGTGGGATCGTAGCGATTCAGCGTCGAGTAAATGTAGGTTACCGTTGCCACGCAGCTTTGCCACCATGCGTTTTGAGTTCGCCAGTTGGCATCGTCCGCGAGGCAAAAGACATTGAGTTTTTGTAGCGCCAGCGCCTCTCTTTCAATCCGCGTTTCGGGTAGCGGTGCGAGGCTGTCTGTCAGGTGACTAATGGCATCATCAAGCCGATCATTAAGCGCCTGATGCATTTGCGAAATGGCACGACTGGGAAACCACAGCACGCCGATTAACGTCATCAGCAAGGTTGGATAGAGGCCAACAACGATACACCACAGCGTTAAGCGCACGACCACTTCCGGATAGTCGAGCATGGCGGGGAAGGTTTGCCCGTAAATAGCGACAATGGCGACGGCGAAAAAGACCAGCCCCAAGCGATGGGTGCGCATCAAAAACATGCAGCCCATCAGGATCGGTCCGGCGATGATCAATCGGATCAACGGTTCGCCGTATGACCATTTGTAGATCAAAAACAGGCTGCCGATCTCCAGCACCGTGGCAACCACAAACAAGATCGCGACAAATTTGGTGTAAAACGCGTTCGACTGAATACCGTAAAACAGCACTGCCAGCGATAACGCCACAAAAGGGATCTCAAAGGTCATCGAGATCAGAATCACCAGCAGGCAGCCTACCCAGAGTTGCACGGTCTGCGGCACGCGACCTGGTCGCCGCTCGCTTAACTCTTCATGAAAGAACGCCAGCAGCCTGACCACCGGTAATGGCAGGGAGTTGAGCGCGCTCATTATTGCGGCTCAAGATTAGCGACTGCCGAAGCGCCGATGCGGAACATTTCCGGGTCAGGTTTATCGACCATGATTTTGACCGGAAAACGCTGGGCAACGCGGACCCAGTTAATAGAACGAGACACTTTCGGCAGGCCGCCCAGCACCAGGCCGCCGTCATCCGGTAGCACGCCGTAGCCAATCGAATCCACTTTACCCTCGAAGGTTTTGCCGCTGTCACTCATCAGGCGAATCGTTGCGGGTGTACCTGAGCGAATATTTTTCAGATCGGTTTCGCGGAAGTTGGCGATCACATACCAGTGACGAGTGTCGATTAGGGTAAAAATAGGGCGCATGGCAGAAGCAAATTGCCCGACGGAGGTTTTGAGGGAAATGACCCGGCCATCAAACGGCGCGCGAACGGTCGCCATTTCCAGATGCAGTTTGGTCAGGGCAATATCCGCTTCGACCGCCGCACGCTGGGCAACTAATGCATCCACGCCGCTGACGGCGCTGGCGGCTGACTGCGCCTGTAACAATACGGCATTAAGATCCGCTTCTGCGGCGCGCTGCGCCGTTCTTGCACGGTCAACATCTTCCGCTGAGACAAAACCTTCTTTCAGTAATGGCTCGGTGCGGCGTAATGTATCTGTGGCCTGTTTCGCGGCGGCACGGGCTTTTTCTACCGTGGCATTAACCGAGTCGGCACCAAACTGTTGCGCGTCAACGCTACGCTGGGTGAGCATAATTTGCTTATCCAGCGCCGCGAGGGAGGCTTCAGCTTTCGCCAGATTGGCTTCGTACGGGCGCGGGTCGATGCGGAACAGCAAATCGCCCTGTTTGACTGCCTGGTTGTCGGTGACCGCCAGTTCTACAATGCGGCCGCTGACTTCCGGTACCACATCAATGGTATCTGCTGACGCGTAAGCGTCATTAGTTGATGGCGCACTGTCTACGCGCCAGATAACGAAAACAAGGGCAACCAGCGCCAACGCAACCACTAACAGAGCAGGGAATTTACTGCGAGGAGCTTTTTTCGGCGTACTTTCCATGAGCGCGTCTCAAATAGATTAGAAAAATGCCAGCCAGAACAGCATGGCGTAGAGAGCAAAAAGGGCGGTATAAATAATTCCGACAAATGCCAGATTGATATTTGCCCGCTGAATAACTCGCCTCGTGATGAGCGTCAAAATAAGGCTGGCAATGGCGCAGAAAAACCAGCTGGGATAATAAGCGCCGATCACCGGGATTGCCGGAGATAATGAGCATCCCGAAACCATGAAGACGGGAATTATCCAGGCTGTTTTTTTGAGTTGCATCGCCATGCGAGAGAGAACTGTTGGCATATTAAATACATCCTGTCTGCTGCGAACAATATCTGTAGTGAATATCAATATCCATTGAAGGCGTCAGTATGGCTATTTTCTTGATGAATAAAAATAGCTTTATTCAGCCACCGCATTCATAACTTATATATTTTATGTATTAATTGGTTGTATATATTTTTAAAATAAATGCTTTTGGGGGCTTCAGCGCCCCCAAAAGCGAGTGGCATTAATTTGGGGTTACGATATTCACCCACAAATCGAAATTATCCAGACAGGCAATAATTTCTTCCAGTTTCGCGCCATTGCCAATAATTTTGGCTTTCTTCGCTTTTACCAGATCCGCCATTTTTGCCTGTCCGGTCAGCACGGCGTGCAGATCTTCACGGCTGATGTAGAAAGAGGCGTTGGCTTGCGGTTGCAGCGTTTTCCGGTAGTTAAGCACACTATCGTTCAGCGTCAGGTTGAGGTTATCGCCGTTGCCCATATTGAAGTTCAGGCTGATATTTTTACCCGCGGCTTTCGCGCTATCGAGGCGAACGGACATAAAGTCGAACAGCATTTCGACCGACATCCCGCGAATGGTGTCCGGGGAACCGGTGGTGCCGTGGCTGAACTTATGCACCCCTTCGCGCAGCTCTTTCGCGCCGGTCAGGTAGAAACCGCGCCAGGTGGCGGACTCGGCCTGATAGCCCAGCTGTTCAAAGTTATTCGCTTGCAGATTCTTCGCGACCTGGTCACCCGGGTTGGCGGCAATCACCTGTTTCAGCAGTTCTGCCGACCAGCGGTAATCACCTTGCTTGTTCGCTTCTTGCGCCAGGTTGATGACACGGGCAGAACCGCCCAGCGCCTGCACGTAACGTTTACCCATCTCCACCTGACCATACGGATGCAGGTTAGCCGGGTTACCGTCGTAATAGCCAAGATAGAAGTTATACACCGCGCGGGCGTTGTGGCTGACAGAACCGTAATAGCCACGGCTGGCCCAGTTATTGGCAAGTGCAGGCGGCAGCTTAATCATGTCGCCGATTTCATTCATGGTGTAGCCCTGGTTCGCCAGGTGCAGGGTCTGGTCGTGAATGTACTTGATAGTATCGCGATATTTACCAATATAATCATTGATATGCTTATTGCCCCAGACCGGCCAGGTGTGCGGCATAAACAGGACTTCCGCGTCGTTACCCCACATATCCAGCGTTTCGTTCAGATACTCGGTCCACTTGCTGGTGTCGCGGGTTTTCGCGCCGCGTAGAGTGTAGAAGTTGTGCAGGGTATGCGTGGCGTTCTCGGCGGTACACAGGGCTTTCAGGGCCGGAATATAGAAGTGCATTTCGGCTGGCGCTTCGCTACCTGGGGTCATCAGGAAGTCAAACTCCAGGCCGTCGATAATCATCTTCTCGCCAGTTCGGACGATAGTTTTAGTCGGTGCAATAATGCTCGGGTCGCCCGTTGCCAGCGTCACGCCAAGGCCATTACCCACGTTGCCTTGCGCGTTGTGCGGCAGTAACAGACCGTAAGAGTAGAGCGCACGGCGGCTCATGATGTTACCCGCCAGCACGTTTTCGCTGATGGCTTCGTCCATAAAGCCTGCAGGGGCAATCACCTGAACTTTGCCGGATTTAACATCGGCTTCAGAGATAATGCCTTTCACGCCACCATAGTGGTCGGTGTGGCTGTGAGTGTAGATAACGGCAACAATCGGTTTTTGCGGACGATGCTGGAAGTAAAGGTCAAGTGCGGCTTTTGCGGCAGGCGGCGTCACCAGCGGGTCGATAACAATAATGCCTTTCTCGCCCTCAACGAACGTAATGTTAGAGATATCCTGGCCGCGCACCTGATACATTTTATCGGTGACTTTGAACAGGCCAGAAATACCGTTGATTTGCGACTGACGCCACAGGCTGGGGTTTACGGTTTCCGGCGCTGCGGCATTAATATCAAATTTGTAATCGTCCGCGCGGTAGTAAACTTTACCGTTCGCATCACGCAGAATACCTTCATCCAGCAGCGGGGCGATAAATCCACGCTGGGCATCGTCAAAATCCTGACGATCGCTAAACGGTAATGATTTGGCGTAATTCTGATTAACCTGTTGGGTATATTGAGTGGCGGCTTTCGCTTCCTCTTTCGCGTTAGCGGTATTTACCATCATGCCGCTGGCGGCAGTTAACGCAATAACAATCCTGCTCAAACGGAATAACCGAGAGTTATTCATATAAATCTCCATTTATCATTTATGTCGTAAATATGTAATCCATGCAAAATACGTCATTTAAAGCTGGCGTTATCATAATTGGGAAATTGCGACTTTAATAAGTGGAAGTGTGAGCGGAACGCGCCATTTTATTAGGCATTTGTGCTGAAGAGGGAAATTACAGTAAAACTATCATTGCAGAAAATAATATGAGTCGTTTTATGTGTTTATTATATATATTGTACCTGTCGTTGGCACA
Source organism: Escherichia sp. XD33 (assembly GCF_019375075.1). Lineage (NCBI taxonomy): Bacteria > Pseudomonadati > Pseudomonadota > Gammaproteobacteria > Enterobacterales > Enterobacteriaceae > Escherichia > Escherichia sp. XD33. Next base: position 42,565 of record NZ_JAENDM010000018.1, on the reverse strand, counting down.
GCGGGACATTGCGCTACTGTGCCAACGTTTTACTCATGGGGCTTTAGCACAGAACTGTGGCAAAAAACGTTGATGCGCCAATATTGCTGCACCCTGAGCGCCATTAAAGTCAGAAGATGAGGCGGCAATAAAGCGCACGACCTGATGCGGCAGTGGACGGCGCAGGTACTTTTGGGTCATGGCAACGAGAGTCTCGCGTGGGAAGGCGGGCATATCCATCACGCCACCGCCCAGGATCACCGCATCGGGATCGAACAGATTAATGCTGGTGGCAATGGCCCGTGCCGCGTTTTCAAGCAGACTCTGGACGAAAGGGGCGTTTTCCGCATGGACGAAAAGATCGCGCAATGGGTAATTTCGGGGCTGTTGTTCGTACCAGCGTCTTAGCGCCATTCCAGAGCAATTGGTTTCCAGGCACCCAGGATTGCCACACGCGCAGTGTTGGGTCATATCTCCCAGGGGGATATGACCCAGTTCGCCTGCCACACCGTGTGCACCCGTCCACGGCGCACCGTTCATCCACACTGCGAACCCCATCCCCGTACCGAGATAGGCCGCCAGAACCAGTTGTTGCGTAAGGCGGTTTTCTACTACGTCCCAGGAGAGTTGCAGGTTAACGTCGCGGGAAAACTCAACCGGACAATTCAGCGTATTTTCGAGCTTATCGGCGAGATCATATAAATCCGCCGCTGTTAACGGCAGGTTAGGCGTAGAAATAATGGTGCGTTTATCTTTACTGACCAGCGCCGGAAATCCCATCACCAGACCATGACAGCGAGCGTTAAAGCGCCTGAGTTGCTCGTCAATCATTTCGCCGATACCCGACACCAGGCCGGGAGCAATGACTTCTGCGGTCCGCTTTTTTTCGCAGTGTAGCGTTTCACCTTCTGCTGTCCGCAGACAAAAGCGGATATGCGTTGCCCCCATATCCACGCCCGCTACGACGTTATGCTGTTTTTGCATGAGGCTGTACCTCGCTTTTTGCAGCCAGAATCTGCGCGGTCATAATTCTCCATGCTTCGTCGATATTTTCCGCATGATTAAACAGGCCGGAAGTGCCGACGATAAAGACATCCGCCCCTGCCGCCATCAGTTTTTCGTAAGTTGCCTGGTTGCAGGAACCGTCCACCTCAATTTCGTACTCCAGACCTTCTCGTTCACGCCATGCCTTCAGTTCGGCAAGTTTATCCAGCATTTCAGGAATGAACGGTTGTCCGGCAAAGCCGGGATCGACAGTCATGACCGTAATTTTATCGGCCTTATGGATATAGTATTTCATGGCCTCAACTGGCGTCTCCGGGTTAAGGATCAGCCCCACTTTCATGTCATGACGGCGGATTTCATCAATCAGGCGGAACGCCTGGCCGTTGATGGTTTCCGGATGCAGAGTGATGAAATCTGCTCCCGCACGCGCCAGTTGAGCAATGTAATCCTGCGGCCGCGTCACCATCAGATGACAGTCGAGCGGTTTAGTTGCCAGTTTTTTAACCTGACTTACGAAGAACGGTGAGAGTGTCAGATTGGGGACAAAGTGACCGTCCATGATATCGATGTGGAAGTAATCGGCATGGCTGTCGATAAATTCGATCTGTTCTTTAAATTTCAGCAGATCCATACACATTAACGAGGGGGAGATTTTCATGTTCAATTCCTTACTTACTGATAAGACGGTCAAGGGCGACAGCCGCGATAATTAATCCGCCCATCACCACCAGTTGGTAATAGGTTTGTACCTGCAAAATATTCAGACCGTTGTTGATGGTGCCGATGATCAACCCGCCAATCACCACAGAGAAAATGCGCCCCTTGCCGCCGAAGAAACTGGTGCCGCCAATGATGGCGCTGGCAATGGCATAGGTTTCAAAACCCATACCGGCAAGCGGTTCTGCGGCACCGAGTCGTGCAGTTGAGACGACGCCTGCCAGACCTGCACAAACACCGGAGATGATAAACACCACCAGGATGTGGAATTTCACGTCAATCCCGGAATAGAACGCCGAATTTTTGTTGCCGCCCAGTGCGTAGATGTTGCGCCCGAGCCGCATACGCGTTGTCAGAAACCAAAGGATGAGCGCGACAATTAGTGAGAAGATAACGGGGACAGGTATCCCAATTACGCTGGCGGCAAAGAAGTTCACGAAGTCAAATGAGAAGCCGTATACCGAGTTGGCATCGGAGATCACCAGCGTGATCCCACGGAAAATCGCGTTGGTGCCAAGGGTGATGATGAACGGGTGTAGCCCCGTCCAGTTGACCAGGCAGCCGTTGATCGCCCCCAGTGCGCCGCCAACCAGTACACCGCCAATCATCGCTGCGAGAAACGGGTCAACACCTGCCAACATCAGTTTGGCGGTCACCATACCGGAAAGCGCCAGAATCGCGCCAACCGAGAGGTCGATACCAGCGACCAGGATAGCGAAAAACTCGCCCATGCCGATCAATACCGTCACGGAGCTTTGAACAAAAATCTGGGTAATATTATTGGTGGTCAGAAAATATTCTGGTGACAGCGAACCAAAGATGGCGACGATGATCGCCAGGATAAAAAAGGTGCCGTATTTATCCCAGAACAGCGCAAAGTTGAACGGTTTCTTCTCGCTCGCTTCGCTTTTTACTCTTGTGGTAAAGCCCATGCCATAATCTCCTCTTCGCTCATGTCATCGCGATTCGTCAGGATTTGCGTCAGTCGTCCTTCGCAGAACACGGCGATGCGGTCGCAGACGGTGATAATTTCAGGTAGTTCAGATGACACCATCAGGATGACTTTTCCGTCGTCCGCCAGTTGGCGCATCACTTTGTAAATTTCGGCTTTCGCGCCAACGTCGATGCCGCGGGTAGGTTCATCGAAAATAATCACTTCCGGGCAACAGCACAGCCATTTGGAGATCAGGACTTTCTGCTGATTTCCCCCGGAGAGTTCGGTGATATTCTGGTTTACCGAATGACATTTCAGCGCCAGCAGTTCGCGTTGATTTTCAGCGGTACGTTGCTCGTCAACTTCATGAAACAAGCCCATCGCGCCTTTATAGCCGCCGTCTTTCAGACTGCGGCTGATCGCCATGTTCTGAGCGATGGAAAAGTTGGGGAAAAAACCGTTATCCCGGCGGCTTTCAGTGATGTAAGCCATCCCTTTTTTCACGGCATCCAGGGGTGAACGTGGAGAGATATCTTTGCCATTAAGACGGATTTCTCCGCCAGCGCGTTTATCCACGCCAAACAGACAATTCATCAGTTCAGTACGTCCGGAACCGACCAGTCCGGCAAAGCCTAATATTTCTCCCCGGCAGACGCTAAATGAGATATCCCGGACCTTTTTTCTGTCACGACTGGTGACGTTCCGCACCTCAAAAACCGTTTCGTGCGCAAGGTTGCTGACATTCTCCTTCATCGCGTTAAAACGGTTTTGCAGTTCGCGGCCTACCATCAGACGGACGATATCGTCATTTGACACATCGCTTACTATGCCGCTGCAAACGCTGCTGCCGTCTTTCATCACCGTATAGCGGTCGCAAATACGGCGAATTTCCGCCAACTTATGCGAGATATAGACGATGGCCGTACCCTCTTTACGCAACTGATTCATGATCAGAAACAGATAGTCCACCTCTTTATTGGTGAGTGAGGAGGTGGGTTCATCCATGATGATGACTTTGGCATCGAGCATCAGCGTTTTGGCAATTTCTAGCATCTGCTTGTGGCTGATAGATAAATTCGCCACTTTCTCATCTAGATCAACTTTCAAGCCCACGCGTAATAACATCATGGCGGCGCGGACACGCATTTCTCGCCAGTCGATAATATTGACGCCACAGATTTTTTTCGTCAGATGACGACCAATATATAAATTTTCCAGTACGGTTAATTCATCAATAACGCTGAGTTCCTGATAAATAATCCCGATACCGAGTTGTGCCGCTAATTTATGATCCAGCTTGTTATAGCTAATGTTATTAATGGTAATGGTGCCTTTGGTCGGCTCATGTATTCCGGATAAAACTTTCATTAGCGTGGATTTACCCGCGCCATTTTCTCCTAGTAATGCATGTATTTCACCAGGATAAACCGTTAAATTAACCGACTTTAATGCGTGAACCGGACCAAAGGACTTGCCGATCCCCGCCATCGATATATATGGCGTGGCCATAAATAACCTCTCTGCACGAAATATCGTATTATTGCCTGATGGCTACATTTATCAGGTCTACGTTCAGGTTATTTTGTTGGCCGGATAAGACACTTCATTAGCATCATCATCCGGCATCATTCAGTTTTATTGAGTGACCAGGATTGAATCGACCAGTTTAAATTCCGGTGCTTTATCCAGCGGGATAACCTTGCCGGATTTCTCAGCGTCAACCATCAGCTTCAGACCCGTTGCGCCGATATCCGCCGGGTTCTGGGCAACCGTCGCGGTCATTTGTCCGGCTTCCACCATTTTGCGGGCTTCCGGAATGCCATCTGTACCGACGACCAGCACTTTTCCCGTTTTTCCGGCGTTTGCGACTGCCTGAGCAACACCCATTGCCATCGTGTCATTCGCGCAATAGATCGCTTTAATATTCGGATTACGTTGCAACACGTTAGTGGCGACATCCAGTGCTTTAATGCGGTCCCAGTCGGCAGGCTGGCTGGCGACAAGCTTGATCTGGCTTGCTTTTTTGAAGGCTTCGGTGGCACCATTACGACGCGCTTCACCGGAGGCGTTACCGGCTTTACCCTCAATGATTGCGACTTCACCACCTTCAGCGCCCAATTTGTCAATAATGAACGACGCGCCTTTCGCCCCGACAGCAACGTTATCGGTGGTGACAAAAGCTTCCACATTGCCGCCAGCTTTTTTCAGATTATCCATGTCGATTTTTTCATCGAGATTAACCAGATAAATGCCTTTTTTCCATGCGCGGGCGACAGGCATGACCAGATTCACTGAGGATAATGGAGCGAAGGCGATACCTTTGTAATTTTTATTACTGAGATCTTCAAATAACTGCAATTGAGATTGAAAATCGCCTTCTGAAGGAGAGGCAAAAATATCAACGCTGACGCCCAGCGTTTTTGCTTCATCTTCAATGCCTTTTTTCATATCTACCCAAAATGGGTTGGAGAGTGTTTTCAATACGACAGCATATTCGGCGGCAGCAAAAGCGCTGGTTGACAACATTAAGCCCACGAGTGTGCCGCTGAAATATTTCAGATATTTATTCATAATAATGTTCTCACGGTAAGGGGATAGGTAACTCCGCGATGGCGGAATTACCTTTTTCTTATTTCAGCGCGCCTGGTGAGAAGAAATCAACAATTGCGCCGGTTTTTTGCATATTAATATTAGCTTGTTCAATGTTGAGCTGTGCGACAGAGACAAAAAAAGCGTCCAGCAAAGTTAGTTGTAATATTCTTGCCGAGGCATTACGACCTAATAACGGCGTTTCCGGGGCTGGTGAGCAAATAATATAATCGGCCAGTTTCGCTATTGGTGAATGGTAGCTATGCGTTATACAAATAATCTTTGCCCCGTTCTTTTTTGCCAGTTCTACGGCCGCTTTTACATCACTGGTTCGCCCGGAATGGGTCACTACCAGCACAACATCTCCTTCCTGTAACAACGAAGCGGACATCATCATGATGTGAGCGTCCGGATAGGCCTGACAGCGTACGCCAATGCGCAAGAACTTGTGCTGTATATCAGCACAGATAGCATTTGATCCTCCGGCACCGTACAAATCCCGCTGTCTGGCCTGATAGAAAAAGCGAGCGGCACGGTGGATCTCATCAACGTTGACGATCGACTGACCTTCCATAATGGTGCGTAAAGTGATGTTAAATACCTTATTCACCACATCCTGCGGCGCTTCATCAAAAGCCAACTCGGAAGGCAATACCTGTTCTGACTGAGAAAAATAATCTTCCAGCGCACTGCGTAAGTTACGAAAGCCGCTAAACCCCAGCAGCTTTGATACCTTAACTATCATCGCTTCAGATACCGCCAGAGCTTCTGCGACATCTTTAATTGCGGGTGCACAACTCAGGTTACCGGGTTTGAGTAACCACTCCACGATGCGGCTTTCATTTTCTGTCATTCCTTCCTGCTTCATTCGCAGGTAAGGCGCTAACCCTATACCGTTCGGAAGCGCTGAATCAAACTCTGACTGGCTCATCACGTTCTCTTGTCCTTGAATTGAAGACGCCACTATATCACCACAGCAAGAACAGAAAAGATGCTGGTGACTTCACAAAAAAATAAAATTTATAAAGTTTGTTTTGTTGTGAACAATGGAGAGTGGCTTAAAATTTTATTTCATTCAATCACTTTAAAAACATGATGTTATTTGTTTTTCTGGTTTTTTAGATGATAGATGTTGCTGGATGGTGAGTGTCTTTAACGCTATTGCGCTGTCAGATGTAACTCTGTAAAACAGATCAGGAAGGCGTAATTCATCGATTTTGGGTGTTTTTAATTCATTAACATCACAAATGTTTTTTGATTGTGAAGTTTTGCACGGACGGGGAAGATGAATGAAAAAGATTGCATTTGGCTGTGATCATGTCGGTTTCATTTTAAAACATGAAATAGTGGCACATTTAGTTGAGCGTGGCGTTGAAGTGATTGATAAAGGAACCTGGTCGTCAGAGCGTACTGATTATCCGCATTACGCCAGTCAAGTCGCACTGGCTGTTGCTGGCGGAGAGGTTGATGGCGGGATTTTGATTTGTGGTACTGGCGTCGGTATTTCGATAGCGGCGAACAAGTTTGCCGGAATTCGCGCGGTCGTCTGTAGCGAACCTTATTCCGCGCAACTTTCGCGGCAGCATAACGACACCAACGTGCTGGCTTTTGGTTCACGAGTGGTTGGCCTCGAACTGGCAAAAATGATTGTGGATGCGTGGCTGGGCGCACAGTACGAAGGCGGTCGTCATCAACAACGCGTGGAGGCGATTACGGCAATAGAGCAGCGGAGAAATTGAGATTCATCCACTACTTGCATGGATGAGTAATGACTAATGTGGATAGAGTTTCTTTTTGAGGTTGGCTAATGAAACGCTTTCCGCTATTTCTTTTATTCACCCTGCTCACGCTGTCCACCGTTCCGGCCCAGGCCGATATTATCGACGACACCATTGGCAATATTCAGCAGGCGATTAACGACGCTTATAACCCTGACCGTGGGCGAGACTATGAAGATTCGCGCGACGACGGCTGGCAGCGTGAAGTGAGCGACGATCGGCGCAGACAATATGACGACCGCCGCCGCCAGTTTGAAGATCGCCGCAGGCAGCTGGACGATCGCCAGCGCCAGCTTGATCAGGAGCGTCGGCAGCTAGAAGATGAAGAGCGGAGAATGGAAGATGAGTATGGGCGGTGAGGTAGGCTAGGGTGAGGGGGCCAGCGCGCACATTCCCTCTCATCACGCCACCCCAATCTCCATCCCATCAAACCCCGCCTCAAACCCCGACGGCAGTGCGTTTTCTATCAGCCACGCATCAAACTGGTGGCTGATATGGGTCAGAATCACCCGTGGCGAGCGGATAACCTGATTCAGCGCAAGCACGGTATTTAAATCACAGTGATTACGCGGCGCATCCTCGCGCGGCGGGTGGCTGCAATCAATCACCATCACCTGCGGATGATTATTGAGTAAAAATTTCTGTGTTTTTTCCGGCAGGCCAGCGGTATCAGATAGCCACGCCACCCGGCTATGTGCCGTTTCCAGCAGATAACCGAAGGTCAGTTTTGAGTGGTTAAGCGGCAGCGGCGTGACCTGCAACCCCTGCAAATCAAACACCACAAACGGTTCCACTGTGTGGCTGAAATCAAGCAGGCCCGGATGTTTAAACAGATCGTCGCAACCCTGGTCATCCGGCGGGCCGTAAACCGGGATCGGATCGCCAACGCCCCAGCGCAGCGGAAACAGCCCCTGGACGTGATCCATATGATAATGCGTCAGCAAAAACTGCTGGAACGATCCGGGCGACCAGCGATCGGCGAGATCGTGCAGCCCGGCGTCGATCAGGGTGATTGCGTCGTTAAACTTCACTACGCCGCTGCATGGCTGGCGGCGATACTGCGGTGAGCGCCGCGCTCGGTCGCAGGCCGCGCACTCGCAGCCCCATGCCGGAACGCCCTGTGCGCCGCCGGTGCCGGTGAGCGTGAGGGTCAGACTCATGTTACAGCGCCTTCGTGAAGCGGAAGTGACTCTGCTCGTAGCCTTCTCGCAGATAGAAACGGTGCGCGTCGTGGCGCTTCACGTTGGTCGAAAGCTCGGTCATTTCGGCCCCGGCCTGGCGGGCTTCTTCTTCTGCCCACGCCAGCAACTTGCTACCGACGTTCAGGCCGCGCGCCTGCGGCATCACCACCAACTCCTGAATTTCGCCGATCCAGTTGACATGATGCAGATGAAACTGCAAATGCAGGCCGATCATGCCGACAACTTCGCCATCCAGTAGCGCCAGATGGTAGCGCATGTTTGGGTCGCGCAGGTTGGCGTTAAAGCCCACGCGAAACGCATGGTGGTCAAACTCCGCCTGTTTTAGCTCACAAATCAGCGCGTAAACCGCGTCGGTATCGTACTGTGTGGCCGGGCGAAGCTCACAAGCAGGCATGGTGTTTCTCCTTCTGATGGATCAGCGTCAGCAGCGTGTCGACCGACTGGCGCAGGCTGCCGTCATTGTTGAGCGTATGGCAATCCTGTGGAGTATAGCGGGCGGCGCGCGCCAGGCGGGCGTTAATTTCACTGGCATTTTCACGACCACGGTTTTCGAGGCGCTGGCGCAGGATCTCCGGCGAAACCTGTAAGCAAATGGGCAGCAGCGCCGATTGATAGCGCGCCCGCGCCTGCGGCAGATGGGCGCGTGAGCCGTTGACCAGCACGTCGAATCCGGCGTGCAGCCAGAGATCAATCTCGACGCCGACGCCATAATACAGACCGTTAGCGTGCCAGCTTAAGGCCAACAGATTTTGCCCCGCGCGGGTAAAAAACTCCTGCTCGCTCAGGGCGATATGGTTTTCACTTCCGGCGCTGGCGTCGCGCGTAATGTAGCGATGCGCCACCAGTAACTGAGTTTGTTCCCGCAGGCGGATTTCCGCCAGCAGGCTGTCTTTCCCGGAGCCGGACGGCCCCATTAACCAAATCAGTTTTCCCATCATCAGAACACCCTTTTACCCTGACGCCAGACGTGGTCGATATGAATATGATTGTCCTTGCGATGCGCCAGCACCAGGTCCGCGCGTTTGCCCTCGCTAATCACCCCGCGATCCTGAAGATTAAGCGCCTGCGCCGGATTTTTGGTCACCAGCTTCACCGCCTGCGACAGCGTAAAGCGGTTGCTCTGGTCATCGGCGACGCGGAACGCCGCATCCAGCAGGCTGGCGGGGTAGTAGTCGGAAGAGAGTATATCCAGCAGGCCAAGCTGCGCCAGTTCACTGGCCGCCACGTTGCCGGAGTGCGAACCGCCGCGCACAATATTCGGCGCGCCCATCAGCACGTTCATGCCATGCTTGCGCGAGGCTTCCGCCGCTTCGAACGTGGTGGGAAATTCGGCGATCACGCTGCCAAGCTGGTGAGATTCAGCAACGTGGGCGTGGGTGGCGTCATCGTGGCTGGCAAGCGCAATTTTTCGCGCGCGGCACAGGGCGGCGATGGATTCGCGATTCGGCTGCGACCAGCGTGCGGCGAGCGCCAGTTGCTCTTCTTCGTACTGCTGCATCTGCGCATCAGTGAGGGAGTATTTGCCCTGATAATATTCGCGATACTTCTCGCGGTTGGCGAACTGGCGCTGGCCCGGCGAGTGGTCCATCAGCGACACCAGCGTCACCGGCTCGCGCTGCACCAGTTTTTCAAACAGCGGCAGCGTGGTGTGATGCGGCAGTTCGCAGCGCAGATGCAGACGGTGCTCGGCGCGGTTGACGCCGCGTTTCTGCGTCTCTTCGATGGCGTTGATCATCTTCTCCAGATTCTCCAGCCGATCGCCGCCGTCGCGCACGTCGCCAATTGCCACGGCATCCAGTACGGTGGTGATGCCGCTCGCCACCATCAGCGCGTCGTGGCTGCTCATCGCCGAGTGGGCAGGCCAGTCAACTTTCGGGCGCGGGGTGAAGAATTTATCCAGATTATCGGTATGCAGCTCAATCAGCCCCGGCAGCAGCCAGCCGCCTTCGCCGTCCATCGCCTCCGGCAGGCGGCTCTGGCTTTCGGCAAAGGCGCGGATTTCGCCGTTCTGCACCTCCAGCGAACCGCTTACCACCTCGTTTTCCAGCACCAGCTTAACGTTATTGATAATCATGAAGAGGCTCCCATTGGGTGCAGGCGGTCGGCGACGTCATTACGTACAGCTTCGTCATGGAAGATGCCTACGATGGCTGCGCCACGGGTTTTGGCTTCGCGAATCAGTTCCACCACCGCGGCGCTGTTTTTGGCGTCCAGCGAGGCGGTAGGTTCGTCAAGCAGCAGAATGGGGTAGTCGACGATAAAGCCGCGGGCGATGTTGACGCGCTGCTGTTCGCCACCGGAAAATGTCGATGGTGCCAGGTGCCACAGGCGTTCCGGCACGTTCAGGCGGGTGAGAAGACGCGCGGCTTTAGCGGCGCAGGCTTCATGCGGAACGCCGGTATCGAGCAGCGGCTGCATCACCACTTCCAGTGCTGAGATACGCGGGATGACGCGCAGAAACTGGCTCACCCAGCCGACGGTGGTTTTGCGGATTTCCACCACTTTGCGCGCTGGCGCGGTGACCAGGTCTACCCACTCGTCACCGTGTTTGATCTGGATTTGACCTTCGTCGGGCAGATAGTTGGCGTACAGCGAGCGTAGCAGAGTTGATTTGCCGCTGCCGGAATGGCCGTGGAGCACCACGCATTCGCCCGCGTTGACGGTGAGCGAGGCGCGATTGAGGACGGGCAGGCGCACGCCGTTTTGCTGGTGCAGGATGAAGGTTTTACTGACGTTTTGTACGTTAATCATTTTTCGCCTCGTGGTTCGGGTGTCGGATGCGACGCTGACGCGTCTTATCCGACCTACGGGGAGCGCATTTGTAGGCCGGATAAGGCGTTTACGCCGCATCCGGCACCGGCTCAATTCTGCAAAACCGATGACACCAGCAGCTGTGTATACGGATGATGCGGGTCGTCGAGCACGCGGTCGGTTAACCCACTCTCCACCACTTGCCCCTGCTTCATCACCAGCAAACGGTCCGCCAGCAGGCGGGCGACGCCTAAATCATGGGTGACAATCACCACCGCGAGGTTCAGCTCCACCACCAGGCCGCGCAGCAGGTCGAGCAGGCGGGCCTGCACCGACACATCCAGCCCGCCGGTCGGTTCATCCATAAACACCAGCTTCGGATGCGTCACCAGGTTGCGGGCAATCTGCAAACGCTGCTGCATACCGCCGGAAAAGGTGGTCGGCAGGTCGTCGATCCGGTTGGCGGGAATCTCCACCTCTTCCAGCCACTTCTGCGCGGTGGCACGAATATCGCCGTAATGACGTGCCCCGGTCGCCATCAGCCGCTCGCCGATATTGCCGCCTGCCGACACCTGGCGGCGCAGGCCGTCGAGTGGATGCTGATGCACCACGCCCCATTCGGTACGCAGCAGGCGACGGCGGTCGGCCTCGCTCATTGCATACAGCGAACGGTTCTCGTAGTGAATTTCCCCCTGCTGCGGCGTCAGGCGCGCGGAGATCGACTTCAGCAGCGTGGTCTTCCCGGAGCCGGATTCCCCGACAATGCCCAGCACTTCCCCCGGCCATAAATCAAAAGAGACATCGCTAAAGCCTTTGCCCGGCGCGTAAAGGTGGGTCAGGTTATTGACCGAAAGTAACGGTTGATTCATTGGTTTTTTGCCTCGCTCTGTTGGCGGCAATAATCGGTATCGGAGCAGACAAACATGCGGTTTCCGGCGTCATCCAGCACCACTTCATCAAGATAGCTGTGGGTCGATCCGCAGATGGCGCATGGCTCATCCCACTGCTGAACGGTGAACGGGTGATCGTCGAAATCGAGACTTTCCACGCGGGTAAACGGCGGCACCGCATAGATGCGCTTCTCGCGCCCTGCTCCGAACAGCTGCAGGGCGGGCATCATGTCCATTTTCGGGTTATCGAATTTCGGGATCGGCGACGGGTCCATCACGTAGCGCCCGTTCACCTTCACCGGATAAGCATAGGTGGTGGCGATATGACCGAAGCGGGCGATATCTTCATACAGTTTCACCTGCATCACGCCGTACTCCTCCAGCGCGTGCATAGTGCGGGTCTCCGTTTCGCGCGGCTCGATAAAGCGCAGCGGTTCCGGGATTGGCACCTGGAAGATAATGATCTGATCTTCGGTCAGCGGCGTTTCGGGGATGCGGTGACGCGTCTGGATAACCGTCGCATCGTCCGTACGTTCAGTGGTGTTTACCCCGGTCACGCGCTTAAAGAAGTTGCGAATCGACACGGCGTTGGTGGTGTCATCCGCACCCTGGTCAATCACCTTTAGCACGTCGCTTTCGCCAATCACGCTGGCGGTGAGCTGTATGCCGCCGGTTCCCCAGCCGTATGGCATCGGCATCTCGCGCCCGCCAAACGGCACCTGATAACCGGGGATAGCCACCGCTTTTAAGATGGCGCGGCGGATCATGCGTTTGGTCTGCTCGTCGAGGTAGGCAAAGTTGTAGCCGCTCAGATTAGCCATGGTTCTGCTCCTGTTGCAGACGTTTGAGTAGCTCCAGTTCGGCCTGGAAATCGACGTAGTGCGGGAGTTTGAGGTGCGAGACAAAGCCTGCGGCTTCGACGTTGTCGGCATGCGCCAGCACGAACTCTTCATCCTGCGCCGGGCCTGTCGCGTGCTCGCCGTATTCCGGGGCTTGCAACGCACGGTCAACCAGCGCCATTGCCATCGCTTTGCGCTCGCTCATGCCGAATACCAGCCCGTAGCCGCGCGTGAAGTGCGGCGGCTCATCCGGCGGGTCGATAAAACCGTTGACCATTTCACACTCGGTCATCAGCAGTTCGCCGACGTTTACCGCAAATCCCAGCTCTTCCGGCACAATCGATACGTCGATATAGCCGCTGCGGATCTCGCCCGCGAACGGGTGGTTGCGCCCGTAACCGCGTTGGGTGGAGTAGGCCAGCGCCAGCAAATAGCCTTCGTCGCCGCGCATCAACTGCTGCAAACGGGAAGAACGTGAGCAGGGGTAAACCGGCGGCGTGCGGGTGATGTCATCCGGCTGTGCGCCGCTATCCTCTTCAAACTTCGCCAGCCCCTGACGCGCCAGCAGGCTGAAAACGTGCGGCGACGGCTGTTGTTCGCTGTCGGCGGTGGTCAGCGTTGGTGCTTCACCGTTTGCCAACAGGGTGAAATCGAGCAGGCGATGGGTGTAGTCGTAGGTAGGGCCAAGCAACTGGCCGCCGGGAATGTCTTTATAAACCGCCGAAATACGCCGTTCGAGACGCATCCCGGTGGTGTCGAGCGGCTCGCTTACCGCCAGCTTCGCCAACGTGGTGCGGTAGGCGCGCAGCAGGAAAATCGCTTCAACGTTATCGCCGCTGGCCTGTTTCAGCGCCAGCGCCGCCAGTTCGCGGTCGGCAATGCCGCCTTCGGTCATCACGCGATCTACCGCGAGGTTAAGCTGCTGTTCAATCTGGGCGACGCTCAGTTCAGGCAAATCGGTATCGCCCCGGCGTCGGCTCTCTTGCAGGGCGTGGGCGGCGTCGATCGCCTTTTCGCCCCCTTTTACGGCAACGTACATCAGCACACCTCCACATGCGTGGTTCGCGGAATAGCCAGCAGGCGTTCGCCGCAGGTCAGGATCAGGTCGATGCCGAGCGGGAACGGGCGCGGGCGCTCGGTGAGTTCGTGCAGAATGCACTCCGGCAGCTGCGGAGCGATCATTCGTTCTTCGGCAATACCCGCGCCGGTGAGACGCAACATGCGCCCGCCGCTCAGGCTGGCGACCTGTAAAATCAGCGTCGCGCCCGCTTCCGGCGCAACGGCGGTGCCGGTGGAAAGGGCGTTGAGCTGTTCGCTGGAAATCGCCTCATCCGTCACCGCGAAGGTCGCCTGTTCCGGCTGGCTGACCAGCGGCGCGTTGGTATGAAAACGCAGGCTCTGGTTGACGATATCGTTATTTAATGGGGTAGAAAGCCACACCGGCGTGTCGTTATCGGCCAGCGTCAGCAGCACGCTGGTGGTGGCGATATTCAGCGGCTGCCAGCCGCGTTTGAGCTGATGCAGGGCGACAATCACGCCCGGCTCGCTCATGGCCTTTAACAGGCGACGAAAACTGTGCTGGGCATCCTGCACGGGAAGCATAAAAGCGGTTTCCAGGGTCATGCGTTGTCTCCGCGAACCATCGTAAAGAAGTCGACCCGGCTGGCGTTCACTTCGGCCTGGCGTGCGGCAATGCGTGCCATACGGTCAGCGTCCAGCGGGGCAATAAGGGTTTCTGATAAGTTTTGAAAGTGGCGAGATTGCTGCATCAGCGCGTCAATCAGCGCGCAGCGTTCGGCGTGCTGTTTATCACGCCCCAGCACCCAGCTGTAGCCGAGCGTGCCGTCAGTCAGGCGCACGGCGGCGCGGGTCAGCGTGGCGTCGCCGGCAAAAAAACGTTCGCCGGTGCCGCCCATCCGCGCCTGAATCTGTACCAGGCCAGTTTCAGCGGCGCGGATCACCTCATAGTCGGCGGTGATGTTTAGCGCGTTCAGGCGTGCTGCCAGTTCAGCCGGTTGGCTGTGCGCCAGCACGGACATCCAGTGCTGGCGGGTCGCGGTATCTGCGTGCATTCAGTGCTCCATAGTGAATTCAATCATGTCGGCGCGCGTCAGGCTGACGGAGTACTCCGCCGGGCTGCTTTCACCGTTACGGTGGTTAAGGGTGCGCACGCACAGCAGCGGCGACATATTCGGGATTTCAAGACGCTGGCACTCTTTGGCCTGGGCGCGGCGGGCGCTGATCCGCGTCTGGCTGCGGCGCAGCGCAATTCCGGTTTGCTCGCGCAGAAAATCGTGCAGCGAGCCGCTGTCGAAGCGTTGCAGCGTCGGCCAGAGGGTGAGGTCCGCGAAGTAGTGGTCGATTAAACAGAGCGCGACGCCGTTGACCCGACGCAGGGTGCGCAGGTGGATGACGTTCTCCCCCTCGGTAATCCCCAGTGCGTCAGCGACGTGGCCGGACGCGGGGCGCAATACCGAAAGCAGTTTTTCGCTGGTGGGATGGCTGCCCTGATCCAGCAGATTCTGGCTAAAACGCGCCTGGGCGTTGAGCGGGTAATCGAACGGGCGCATCAGCACCAGCACGCCGACGCCCTGACGGCGCTGTACCCAGCCTTTTTCCACCAGTTGGTCGATGGCGCGGCGCAGGGTGTGGCGATTCACCTCAAAGCGCGCTGCCAGTTGCTGCTCGGCGGGAAGATAGTCGCCGCAGCGGTAGTGTTGACGAAGCTCCTGCTCAAGTTTTGCGGCTATCTCTTGATAGCGTGTTGGGTAGCTGGTCGGATGTGTAGACAAGTGCATAGATATCAATGCCTCGCTTATCAGATAAAGTGCTTACGCAACCGTTGAGAGAGGAAATCCAGCAGGCTGACCGTGACGATGATAAGCACCATCAGGGCGCAGGTTTGTTGGAACTGGAAACCGCGAATCGCTTCCCACAGGGTGACGCCGATCCCGCCCGCGCCGACCATGCCGACGACGGTCGCCGAGCGGACGTTGGATTCGAAGCGATAGA
The DNA here is from genome assembly GCF_019375075.1 of Escherichia sp. XD33. Taxonomy (NCBI): domain Bacteria; kingdom Pseudomonadati; phylum Pseudomonadota; class Gammaproteobacteria; order Enterobacterales; family Enterobacteriaceae; genus Escherichia; species Escherichia sp. XD33. Next base: position 26,869 of record NZ_JAENDM010000018.1, on the reverse strand, counting down.
GGGAGTAGGAGATCAGCAGCGGCATCACCTGCGGCAGCACGCCGTAGAGGATCTCTTCGAGCTTGTTGGCACCGGTGGCGCGAATGCCTTCCACCGGGCCAGGTTCAATTGCTTCTACCGCTTCGGAAAGCAGCTTGGAGAGCACGCCGGTGGTGTGGATAAATAGCGCCAGCACGCCAGCGAACGGTCCGAGACCGACGGCGACCACGAACAGCATGGCGAAGACCATTTCGTTAATGGCGCGGCAGGCGTCCATCAGGCGGCGAACGGGCTGGTAAACCCACCACGGCACCAGGTTTTCGGCGCTCATCAGGCCAAAGGGGATGGAGAGAACCACCGCCAGCGCGGTGCCCCAGACGGCGATTTGCAGCGTGACGGCCATTTCGGTGAGGTAATCCTGCCACTGGCTGAAATCGGGCGGGAAGAAGTCGGCAGCGAAGGTTGCCATGTTGCCGCCGTCTTTAATCAGCGTGAGCGGGGCCATTTCCGCGCCCTGCCACGAGACGACCAGCACGGCGAGAACAACGGCCCAGCTCAGAAGCGAGAACCAGCTGCGCTTGGGTGGGGCGATGGTGATGGTTTGCATGTTTGGCTCCGGTCTGTAGGCCGGATAAGGTGCTTGCACCGCATCCGGCATCAACGCCTGCACATTGTCGGATGCGACGCCGGGGCGTCTTATCCGACCTACGATTTACTGCACCGCTTTACTCACCGAACTCATCGCGCTTAGCGCGTTGTTCAGGCGGTCCAGGTCATCCAGCTGCGCCTGAATCTCGGTGGTTTTTGCCAGCTTGTCCTGCTCATTCAGTCCTTTATTGCTTTTCACGCCCTGCATCTCTTTAAACAGCGCGAGCTGGCGAATCGGCACCAGTTGCAGGTCGCTGGAAGCGCGGAATGGCGCCCAGCCCAGGCGTTCCAGCACCGCTTTTTCTTCCGGCGTTTTGCCGTAGTTCATAAAGAAGTCGTAGATCTTGTCTTTGGTGGTTTCGGAAAGATTCTTGCGCCAGACGATCGGATCGCCTGGGATCAGCGGCGACTTCCAGATCACCTTCAGTTCTTTCAGCTTCTCTGGCGCGGAGGTTTTCAGCTTGTCGAGGTTTTCGGTGTTGTTGGTGGCAACATCCACCTGCTTGTTGGCGACGGCCAGCGCGTTGGTTTCATGCCCGGCGTTGACGGTGCGCTTGAAGTCGCTGGCGGAGATATTGTTTTTGGCAAAGACGTAGTAACCGGGGACGAGGAAGCCAGAGGTGGAGTTAGGATCGCCATTGCCGAAGGTGAGATCTTTCCGCTTCGCCAGCAGATCGTTCAGGTTGTTGATCGGACTATCTTTGTTGACGATCAACACGCTCCAGTAACCCGGCGATCCGTCCGCCGCGACGGTCTGAGCGAAGACCTGGCCGTTGGCGCGCTCCACCGCTTCCATTGCCGACAGGTTGCCGTACCAGGCGATATCCACTTTATTGAAGCGCATTCCCTGGATAATGCCTGCGTAGTCTGGGGCAAAGAAGGCGTTCACCTTCACGCCCAGCTTCTTCTCCATATCCTGTAAGAATGGCGTCCATTGCGGTTTCAGGTTTTGCTGTGATTCCGTTGAAATAATGCCGAAATTCAGCGCCTTTTCCTGCTCTTCGGCGTGTGCCGGGCTTAACAGGGTGCTGAGGCTGAACATGCTGGTGAAGGCCAGCGAGGCAATTATCTTAGCGTTCATTCGTTTTCCTCAATGATGGGGATGTCAGGCAGCTTTCGCGTTCTCTTCGATGCGATTAATGCTGCGGTAGAGATGGTCAAAACGTTCGTTATCAAACTGTTGGCTGCTGCCGTCGTAGAAAACGTGCCCCTGGCGCAGGGCGACGATGCGTTCGCAGTAGCGCAGGGCGTAATCCACCTGATGCAGCGTGACGACCACGGTGATGCCGTCGTTCTGATTGATGTCGCGCAGGGTGTCCATCACGATGCGCGCTGATTCTGGGTCCAGCGAGGCGATGGGTTCATCGGCCAGAATCACTTTCGCCTGCTGCATCAGCGCACGGGCAATCGCCACACGTTGCTGCTGGCCGCCGGAGAGGGTGGAAACGCGCTGATGGGCAAAATGCACCATGCCAACGCGGGTCAGCGCCTGTAACGCGCGCTGTTTCTGCTCGCCGGTGAACCAGCTAAAACAGGTGCGCCAGAACGGCGTGCTGCCGAGCGCGCCAATCAGCACGTTCTCCAGTACGCTCAGGCGGTTCACCAGGTTGAATTGTTGGAATATGTAGCCGGTATGGGCGCGGCTTTTGCGGATATCGCGGGCCAGGCGGCCTTCGCGCTGGACTGTGCGGCCCAGCAGCTCGATATGGCTACCGACAGATTTATCGCCGGTAATCAAACCGCTTAAGTGACGTAAAAGGGTGGATTTTCCGGAACCCGACGGCCCAAGCAGAGCCACCATTTCACCGTGATGAATGTTCAGATCAACCGCATGCAGCGCCTGATGCTGATTGAAGGTTTTGGCGAGCTTCTCGACACGGATAATCGTTTGCATGATGCAGCCTCCCTAAAAAAGTGGCTCCATCGTGGCGGATTATTGTGACGATTTGGTTAATTAAAAGTGACTAACAGATGAAGAGTTAACGGGAATTCGATGACAGTGCGGGAGGGCGGGCCTCCCGGCGGGTTATTGCGTTGGTTGTTGTTTGACGACATTAATCATCCACGGTACGCCAAATTTATCGGTGACTTTGCCAAAGCCATGCGCCCAGAAAGTTTCCTGCCAGGCCATTTCGATTTTTCCGTTAGCGGCAAGATTGTCAAACCAGCGTTTTCCTTCTTCGACCTGTTGCGAATCGAGCACCAGCGTAAAGCCGGAGTAGCTGGCTTTTCCTGACGGCATGGCATCGCTCATCATGATGTCGCTTCCGGCAATGCGCACATTGGCGTGGGCGATGGCGGTATCGGGAAATTGCATTCCGGAAGGGCAGTTCTCGGCGCTGTCCTGCGCTGATTTTGGCATTTCGCCGAAGCTGATTTTATAGAGCAGTTCCGCGCCCAACGTACGTTGATAATAGGCAATCGCGTCGGAACAGTTACCGGCAAAAGAGAGGTAGGGACTTAACGGCATGATGGTGACCTCAGTTAAGAGAAGCCAGTTAAGTGTAGTTCGAAATTTATACAGATGAGAGGCGGCCTGATAAGACGCGCGAGCGTCGCATCAGGCAGTCGGCACTGTTGCCGGATGCGGCGTAAACGCCTTATCCGGCCTACGGAGGGTGCGGGAATTTGTAGGCCTGATAAGACGCGCAAGCGTCGCATCAGGCAGTCGGCACCATTGCCGGATGCGGCGTAAACGCCTTATCCGGCCTACGGAGGGTGCGGGAATTTGTAGGCCTGATAAGACGCGCAAGCGTCGCATCAGGCAGTCGGCACCGTTGCCGGATGCGGCGTAAACGCCTTATCCGGCCTACGGAGGGTGCGGGAATTTGTAGGCCTGATAAGACGCGCAAGCGTCGCATCAGGCAGTTGGCACTGTTGCCGGATGCGGCGTAAACGCCTTATCCGGCCTACGGAGGGTGCGGGAATTTGTAGGCCTGATAAGACGCGCAAGCGTCGCATCAGGCAGTCGGCACCGTTGCCGGATGCGGCGTAAACGCCTTATCCGGCCTACGGAGGGTGCGGGAATTTGTAGGCCTGATAAGACGCGCAAGCGTCGCATCAGGCATCTGGCACCGTTGCCGGATGCGGCGCGAGCGCCTTATCCGGCTTACCGATCACAATACAATCAGTTCTTTTTCACAAACTCAGATTTCAGTTTCATCGGACCAAAACCGTCGATTTTGCAATCGATGTTATGGTCGCCTTCAACCAGGCGGATGTTTTTCACTTTGGTGCCAATTTTCAGCATCGAAGAGCTACCTTTCACCTTCAGATCTTTAATGATGGTAACGCTGTCGCCGTCAGCCAGCAGATTGCCGTTAGCATCTTTAACGATCAGCTCGTCGCTTTCCTGTGCAGGTTCTGCGTCGTTCCATTCGTAGGCACATTCCGGGCAGATGTACATGCCGTTATCTTCGTAGGTGTATTCGGAGTTGCATTTTGGGCAGTGTGGTAATGACATGTGGATTTCCTCAAAAGTCAGCAGGGCAAAAGCGCCAAAAAACGGCAGATTGCCGAAAAAGGCCGCAATTATACACAAAATCCCTGAGTTTGTCGGGGGTACTGCTGATTTTAGACGACGATCGTTTTCATTTGAAAGGAAACGCAAAAAGAAAATAATCTTTTTGCCTCTATTTATTATTTAAGATAATGTTAATGCTCTACTTGTTCTTTTTTTAATTCACATGATATTTTTATCTTTCTGACGTTTTAAACGTATCAGAAGACGTTATTTATTCTGATAAAAAACAACACGCTAAATATAAAATTATTTCTTGCAGTAATTATAAAAGCCGAAAACAGAACTCAAAAACAATCTGGCTAAATAAAATAACAAAATTTGCTTTAAGGAAGAATTTTCTATGTACACACAGACCCTGTATGAGTTAAGTCAGGAGGCTGAACGCCTGTTACAGCTTTCTCGCCAACAGTTGCAGTTACTGGAAAAAATGCCTCTCTCTGTACCCGGAGACGACGCGCCACAACTGGCTTTACCCTGGAGTCAGCCTAATATCGCCGAACGTCACGCGATGCTGAATAATGAGTTGCGTAAAATTTCCCGACTGGAAATGGTGCTTGCAATTGTCGGTACCATGAAAGCAGGGAAATCAACCACCATTAATGCCATTGTTGGTACGGAGGTTCTGCCTAATCGTAATCGCCCAATGACTGCGCTGCCGACGCTTATTCGCCATACGCCCGGGCAAAAGGAACCGGTACTGCATTTTTCACATGTCGCGCCAATCGATTGTTTAATTCAACAATTACAACAGCGCCTGCGTGATTGCGATATTAAGCATCTGACCGATGTGCTGGAAATAGATAAAGATATGCGTGCGCTTATGCAGCGGATCGAAAATGGCGTCGCTTTCGAAAAATATTATCTGGGTGCCCAGCCTATTTTTCATTGTCTGAAAAGTTTGAATGATTTAGTGCGACTGGCGAAGGCGCTGGACGTCGATTTTCCTTTTTCTGCTTACGCCGCCATTGAGCATATTCCCGTGATTGAAGTGGAGTTTGTCCATCTAGCGGGGCTGGAGAGTTATCCCGGTCAGTTGACGTTACTGGATACCCCCGGGCCAAATGAAGCCGGGCAACCGCATCTGCAAAAAATGCTTAACCAGCAGCTGGCACGCGCCTCGGCGGTACTGGCGGTGCTGGATTATACGCAACTGAAATCGATCTCCGATGAAGAGGTCCGTGAGGCGATTTTGGCGGTGGGGCAATCGGTGCCGCTGTACGTGCTGGTCAATAAGTTCGATCAACAGGATCGTAACAGTGACGACGCCGACCAGGTGCGGGCACTGATTTCCGGGACGCTGATGAAAGGCTGTATTACGCCACAGCAGATATTTCCGGTGTCGTCGATGTGGGGCTACCTGGCGAATCGGGCGCGCTATGAGTTAGCCAACAACGGTAAGTTACCACCGCCAGAGCAACAACGCTGGGTGGAAGATTTTGCCCATGCCGCGCTTGGCAGGCGCTGGCGTCATGCCGATCTGGCGGACCTCGAACATATTCGTCATGCTGCCGATCAGTTGTGGGAAGATTCGCTGTTCGCCCAGCCAATTCAGGCGTTGCTTCATGCCGCTTACGCTAACGCCTCGTTGTATGCTCTGCGATCTGCCGCGCATAAACTGTTGAATTACGCGCAGCAGGCGCGGGAATACCTGGATTTTCGTGCGCACGGGTTAAACGTCGCTTGTGAACAATTGCGGCAAAATATCCACCAGATCGAAGAAAGTTTGCAGCTATTGCAACTCAATCAGGCGCAGGTGAGCGGCGAGATTAAACATGAAATCGAGCTGGCCCTGACCTCCGCCAACCACTTTCTGCGTCAACAGCAAGATGCGCTGAAGGTGCAGTTAGCCGCCTTGTTTCAGGATGATTCGGAGCCGTTAAGCGAGATTCGTACCCGCTGTGAGACACTGTTACAGACGGCGCAGAACACCATCAGTCGCGACTTTACGCTGCGTTTTGCCGAGCTTGAATCCACCCTTTGCCGGGTGTTAACCGATGTTATTCGCCCCATTGAGCAACAAGTCAAAATGGAATTGAGCGAGTCAGGGTTTCGTCCTGGGTTTCATTTTCCTGTTTTTCACGGCGTAGTTCCCCACTTCAACACTCGCCAGCTGTTCAGTGAAGTCATTTCGCGCCAGGAAGCAACGGACGAGCAGAGCACGCGTTTAGGCGTTGTGCGTGAGACTTTTTCGCGCTGGTTGAATCAGCCCGACTGGGGACGGGGAAATGAGAAATCACCGACAGAAACGGTTGATTACAGTGTGTTGCAACGAGCATTAAGCGCAGAAGTCGATCTCTATTGCCAACAAATGGCTAAAGTTCTGGCAGAGCAGGTCGATGAATCTGTTACGGCAGGCATGAATACTTTTTTCGCTGAGTTCGCTTCATGTTTGACGGAATTACAGACGCGTTTACGCGAAAGTCTGGCTCTGCGTCAACAAAATGAATCGGTGGTCAGGCTGATGCAGCAGCAATTGCAGCAGACTGTGATGACTCACGGCTGGATTTACACCGACGCCCAGCTGTTACGCGATGATATTCAAACACTTTTCACGGCAGAACGATATTGGCCAAGACGTTACTTGACGGCCCCGGTCGCGTGCTGGAGTCGGTTTATCCCCGCTTTTTAGTGGATCTGGCGCAGGGTGATGATGCCCGCCTTCCACAAGCCCATCAGCAGCAGTTTCGTGAACGACTGATGCAGGAACTTCTTTCGCGTGTGCAGCTTCAGACATGGACGAACGGCGGCATGTTAAATGCGCCGCTTAGCCTGCGTCTGACATTGGTGGAAAAACTGGCGTCGATGCTGGATCCCGGTCATCTGGCACTGACGCAGATCGCGCAGCATCTGGCGCTGCTGCAAAAAATGGATCACCGCCAGCACTCTGCTTTCCCGGAGCTCCCCCAGCAAATTGCCGCCTTGTATGAGTGGTTTTCAGCCCGTTGTCGCTGGAAGGAAAAGGCGTTAACGCAACGAGGCCTACTGGTGCAGGCAGGTGATCAGAGCGAGCAAATTTTTACCCGCTGGCGTGCTGGGGCGTATAACGCCTGGTCGTTGCCTGGGCGCTGTTTTATCGTTCTGGAGGAGTTGCGCTGGGGGGCATTTGGCGATGCCTGCCGTCTGGGAAGCCCGCAAGCGGTGGCGTTGTTGCTGGGTGATTTGCTCGAGAAAGCGACACAACATCTGGCAGAGAGTATCAATGCGGCACCGACCACGCGTCACTATTACCATCAGTGGTTTGCCTCTTCGACCGTTCCGACGGGCGGGGAGCATGCTGATTTTTTAAGTTGGCTGGGAAAGTGGACCACGGCAGATAAACAACCCGTTTGCTGGTCAGTGACCCAACGCTGGCAAACTGTCGCGCTGGGGATGCCACGACTCTGTTCAGCGCAGCGTCTGGCGGGGGCAATGCTCGAGGAAATCTTCTCTGTAAATTTGGCGTAAATAATCAGTTACATCAATGAGTCCTAAACGAAATCCATGTGTGAAGTTGATCACAAATTTAAACACTGGTAGGGTAAAAAGGTCATTAACTGCCCAATTCAGGCGTCAACTGGTTTGATTGTACATTCCTTAACCGGAGGGTGTAAGCAAACCCGCTACGCTTGTTACAGAGATTGCATCCTGCAATTCCCGCTCCCCTTTTGCGGCCGTCGCGCTGATTTTTCTGGCGTTTGCGGAAATGGGCCAACTCTGCGAGGAAAGCTATGCTGAAAAGGAAAAAAGTAAAACCGATTACCCTTCGTGATGTCACCATTATTGATGACGGTAAACTGCGTAAAGCCATTACCGCAGCATCACTGGGTAATGCAATGGAATGGTTCGATTTTGGTGTTTATGGTTTTGTTGCTTACGCATTAGGTAAAGTTTTTTTCCCGGGGGCTGACCCCAGCGTGCAGATGGTTGCTGCACTTGCCACTTTCTCCGTTCCCTTTCTGATTCGACCGCTTGGCGGACTCTTCTTTGGTATGTTGGGCGATAAATATGGTCGCCAGAAGATCCTCGCTATCACTATTGTGATTATGTCGATCAGTACGTTCTGTATTGGCTTAATACCGTCCTACGACACGATTGGTATTTGGGCACCGATTCTGCTGTTGATCTGTAAGATGGCACAAGGTTTCTCGGTCGGCGGTGAATATACCGGGGCGTCGATATTTGTTGCGGAATACTCCCCTGACCGTAAACGTGGCTTTATGGGCAGCTGGCTGGACTTCGGTTCTATTGCCGGGTTTGTGCTGGGTGCGGGCGTGGTGGTGTTAATTTCGACCATTGTCGGCGAAGCGAACTTCCTCGATTGGGGCTGGCGTATTCCGTTCTTTATCGCTCTGCCGTTAGGGATTATCGGGCTTTACCTGCGCCATGCGCTGGAAGAGACTCCGGCGTTCCAGCAGCATGTCGATAAACTGGAACAGGGCGACCGTGAAGGTTTGCAGGATGGCCCGAAAGTCTCGTTTAAAGAGATTGCCACTAAATACTGGCGCAGCCTGTTGACATGTATTGGTCTGGTAATTGCCACCAACGTGACTTACTACATGTTGCTGACCTATATGCCGAGTTATTTGTCGCATAACCTGCATTACTCCGAAGACCACGGGGTGCTGATTATTATCGCCATTATGATCGGTATGCTGTTTGTCCAGCCGGTGATGGGCTTGCTGAGTGACCGTTTTGGCCGTCGTCCGTTTGTGCTACTTGGTAGTGTTGCCCTGTTTGTGTTGGCGATCCCGGCGTTTATTCTGATTAACAGTAACGTCATCGGCCTGATTTTTGCCGGGTTACTGATGCTGGCGGTGATCCTTAACTGCTTTACGGGCGTTATGGCTTCTACCTTGCCAGCGATGTTCCCGACGCATATCCGTTACAGCGCGCTGGCGGCGGCATTTAATATTTCGGTGCTGGTTGCCGGTCTGACGCCAACGCTGGCGGCCTGGCTGGTCGAAAGCTCGCAGAATCTGATGATGCCTGCCTATTACCTGATGGTAGTGGCGGTGGTTGGTTTAATCACCGGCGTAACCATGAAAGAGACGGCAAATCGTCCGTTGAAAGGTGCGACACCGGCGGCGTCAGATATACAGGAAGCGAAGGAAATTCTCGTCGAGCATTACGATAATATCGAGCAGAAAATCGATGATATTGACCACGAGATTGCCGATTTGCAGGCGAAACGTACCCGCCTGGTGCAGCAACATCCGCGAATTGATGAATAAGCTGAAACGGATGGCCTGATGTGACGCTGTCTTATCAGGCCAATTGAACTCTTAAGGTTCACTTAATCTCTGACGCGCATACTCTCCTCCAGGTTAACGGAGGAGAGTGCAATGAAAAACCGTGTTTATGAAAGTTTAACTACCGTGTTCAGCGTGCTGGTGGTCAGCAGCTTTCTTTATATCTGGTTTGCCACGTACTGATCTTTCTTCAGCCGTACCCAGGCCCGCGTGCCGGAAGTCTCTTGCCGGTTTTGCAGGAAAAACTGCCCGTGATGCAACTGTGTAATGCGGCTGACAATACTTAACCCCAGACCAATCCCGCCATAACGGCTGTCCATACGTACAAACGCTTTACTCAACTCCCCGCATTTACTCTCATCAATACCTGGTCCTTCATCTTCAACTGCCATGACCGCTCCGTCATCTTCTTGCAGCTTAATCATAATGTTGCTGCCTTGCGGGCTGTAACGATGGGCGTTTTCTACCAGGTTTCGCAATAACATCCGCAGCAGGGTTGCATCACCCTGAACGGTGATGTCGGCGGCGCTCTCTGGCAATAGCAGGGTTTGCTGTCGCTGGTCGAGCATGGTACTGAGTTCGTCATACGAGGGGAGAATGACATCTTCCAGCAGTTTTACATGTTGATAATTACCGGAAGAAAATGACTGTCCGGCACGCGCCAGTTGCAGCAGCTGGGAGACGCTCTCCATCATCTGATCAAGCCGTGCCACTAACGGTGCTACATCAATGTGATGCGTTTTCGCCAGCAGTTCCAGATGCAAACGCACCCCCGCCAGTGGCGTTCGCAGTTCGTGCGCGACGTCAGCGGTAAACAACCTTTCGTTATCCAGCGTGCTGGTCAGGCGACTGACCAGATCGTTTAACGCCGAAACCACCGCTTCGATTTCGAGGGTGGCGCTGTGAATGGCAATGGGCGTTAAGTTGTCGGCGGTGCGCGCTTCCAGCTCTTTTTGCAGCTCCGCCAGCGGGCGGGTGATGCGGCGTACCGCCTGATAGCAGATAAATAGCGTCAGGCTGACCATAAAGACGCCGGGGACAATCAGGCTGGCGACCGCCTCGCGGATCTCACGCATGATGTGGCGATCGTTGTTGCGATTGTCGCGTAGCGCCTGCTCAAACAGCTGAATCTGCTCGGTACTTTCATGCCATAGCCAGAAGACGCTGATCAGCTCAAACACCAACAAAATGGCCCCGATGGTCAATATCAGCCGTTGGCGCAGCGATATTGGTCGGCGCAGAAAATGCATCAGATTCAATTAGTTTTCCTCATTCGCGACCAGCATATAGCCAAAGCCGCGCACGGTGCGGATACGGGCTTTGCCCACTTTGTCGCGCAGATTGTGGATATGCACTTCCAGGGTGTTGGTCGAGGGTTCATTGTCCCAGTTATAGATGTCGTTGTAGAGAATTTCCCGATGCACCGGACTGCCTGCTTTGAGCATTAACCGTGACAGCAGAGCATATTCTTTGGGCGTCAGAATCAACTCTTCACCGCCCATCCATACCTGACGGCGACCCATGTTCAGCGTCAGATTGCCAACAATCAGCTCACTTTCGCCCTGATTATTATGGCGTCGTAGCAGGGCGCGGATACGGGCATGTAACTCTTCCAGCGCAAAAGGCTTCACCAGATAGTCGTCGGCACCGACATCCAGCCCGGCGATTTTGTCGGTCAGCGTATCGCGAGCGGTGAGGATCAGTACCGGCAGGGTATATTTTTTCTGCCGGATACGGGCGAGAAAATGCAGTCCATCTTCGTCGGGTAACCCTAAATCCAGTACCACCAGGCTGTAATGACCTGCCTCAAGGCTTTGTTCCGCCATCCGCGCGGTTGTCACGCCATCGCACGCGTAGCCTTCGGTTTGCGCCGCCAGAATCAGTCCCTGCAATAACAGCGTATCGTCTTCAACAATCAGAATTTTCATTCACTCACTCTCCTGCAAGTTTGCAGAATATCATCCGCAGCCTGGTAATACTTCGTCTCAACGCCAGTTAATCCCAATAGCGTGGAGAATAAATTGTCTTGTGAATAGTGTTGCGTTTGCGCCTGTTTTTGCAGGCAGTTCTGGTCAACCTGATACCGTTTTTGATAATCCTCCGACAGCCACAGCAGCATCGGCACCTGTTTTTGGCTATCCGGGGCGATGGCATAAGGCAGACCGTGCAGATAGATGCCATTTTCACCTAACGATTCACCGTGGTCAGAAAGATAAACCAGGCTGGTGGTAAATTTATCCTGATGTTCTTTCAGCAGATTAATCGCTTTATCAACAATATAGTCGACGTAAACCAGCGTGTTGTCGTAAGTGTTCACCAGTTGCTCTTTGGTACAGGTCTGGATCTCATTGGTGTCGCAGGTTGGGGTAAATTTCCTGAACTGAGGCGGATAGCGGTTGTAATAGGTCGGACCGTGGCTGCCGATGGTGTGTAAGACAATCACGCCATCACCTTGCAGGTTATTGATGTACTCTTCAAGCCCGTGGAACAGCACTTCGTCATAGCATTCGCCGTTGATGCACTGATCAGGTAGATTCAGCGCGGTGACGTTCTGGTGAGGCACGCGGTCGCAGGCACCTTTACAGCCGCCATCGTTGTCATTCCACAGCACGTTGATGCCCGCTCGCTGAATGATATCCAGCACGCCTTCCTGGTGCTGTGCCAGCTCTTCTTTGTAGTGCTCACGCGGCATATCCGAGAACATGCACGGTACTGAAACTGCCGTTGCCGTGCCGCAAGATGCGGTATTAGGGAAATAGACCACGTTATCTTTCGCCAGCCGCGGGTTAGTTTCACGCGGGTAGCCGTTGAGGGAGAAGTTCTCCGCCCGCGAGGTTTCGCCGACAATCAGGATGGTCAAATTTTTACGTTTTTCGTTCTGCATTAACGGGTTGCGGTGCGCGTCTTCACCAATTCGCACCAGCGGCAGATTTGCCAGTCGCTGATGGGAGTACCATGACCAGCTGGCAACAATGCTGTTAGAGGGGCTTAAGGATTTCACCAGCTCTTTGTTATTGCGGAACAACGAGGCGTAGTCTTTATAAAACAGTGCGGCGACCAGCAAAATCAGTAGTACAGAAACCAGAATATTGGCTCCACGGAAAAGAACACTGCGCAGACGCGAGGTGGCAGGTTTGATTTTTATCCAGCAGGCAATCAGCGCAGCAAGCACGCCGCTGAATCCCAGCGTTAATAACATTTGCGGTGTCATCAGCGCATAACTTTCTGCCGGAGTGGTATCAATAATATTGGCAATCATCGAGCGGTCGATGACGATGCCGTAAGTCATTATGAAATATTGTGCAGCCGCGCCAACCAGAATAAACAGGCAGGCCAGTGGTCGATTAAGCCATAAGAAAGAGCTTAGTGTCAGGACAATATTAATCACGCTGAAAGCGACGACCGGCATCGACAAGAAAACCAGTACGTTATGCAGCGAATCCAGCGGCAGCGCCTGCAACACCTGTTTAAAAAAGGCAATATTCAGGCAGATAGAGATATAAAAAGCGGCCAACAATAGCCAGGCGAGTAAATTCAAAGAGGGTCTTTTTAGTAGGCGCTTCAACATCACGGTGTTTCCATCGAACAAAGTGCGCATATGCTCGCAAAGCAAAATTAAGCCAACCTTAAGTTCTTAAGGTTGGCTTTTATGTTTGCTGGATTAAGGGGAATTAATCTTTGCTTATTGGTGCATCTAAGGGATACGGGTTTTTATGTAGCCGGTTGTAATTCAGCGCATACATGGCGGTGATGACCATCAGGGTGACAAATGACCACATAACCTCTTTCGCTCCGGACCCCACCACGGCCCAGATGCAGTAGAGGAAGGCAATGGTAGTAACTGCCAGATATGCCGGGCGTGCTTTACCAAAGTGACCGTGTCCGAGCAGCAGTAACGCCGCACAGGTGTAAAGATATGGCACCAGTGTAAAGATGACCGAGACGGAAGAAACCAGACCGAACTCTTTGGTCGCGTTTGGTGAAATGCTGCTGAGCTGGAAGATGGTCATCAAAATACCGACGATAATCAGCCCCGCCACTGGCGTACCCGCTTTATTTACACGGGCAAAAATTGGTGGGAACAGTCCGTCATCGGCAGCGGCTTTCGCCGTTTGACCCGCCAGCAACGTCCAGCCGCCCAGTGAACCTAAGCAACCCGCAGCTGCGCAGAAGGAAACAATGGCCCCGGCGGTGTCACCCAACGCCATCCGTGCGGCATCACCGAATGGCGAAGCAGAAACGCGCAGTGCGGCATTAGGGATCATCCCCATAATCGCGGTGGTAGAAAGTACATAGCAAACGGCGGCAATCAATACCCCACCAATGGTGGCGATAGGGACATTGCGTTTCGGGTTTTTCACCACACCTGCGGCAACGGAGGCACTTTCCACACCGATGAACGACCACAGCGTAACGTTAAGGGTACTTTGAATTGCACCGAAGGTGCCCAGGCCGCTGACGTTCCATGCCGCCATATAGGTTTCACCACGGAACCAGAACCAGCCAAATACGGCAATCCCGACGATGGGGATCAGCGCCAGCACGGTGGCAACTGCCTGCACACGGGTGATCATTTTCGGACCGACAATGTTCAGCAGGACGAAGATCCACAGCACCACGACGCAGGTGATGGTTAATACCAATGGATCTTTCAGAATCGGGAAGAAGTAACTTAAATATCCTACGCCAATGACCACCATGGCGATATTGCCGATCCAGCAGGCCAGCCAGTAGAGGACGTTGGTTTGATAACCGAGAAACGGGCCAAAGCAGCGGCGGGCGTAAGCGTAAGAACCACCAGGACTTGGATCGAGGAACGACATTTTGGCGTATACCATCGAGAGCCCCAGCGCACCGATAATCGTCACCAACCATCCATAAATGGCAATCCCGCCAGTCGAGGCCAGGTTTGCAGGTAACAGAAAAACACCTGACCCCATAATATTCCCCGACACCATCAGGGTGACGGGGATTAAGCCCACTTTGTGAGCATCAGCATCCGAAGACATAATTAAACTCCTGCGAAGGCGAGCTTCGTGACAATAAATTACGTCATATCATACGCCTGCATTCGATAGTTGAATTATTATCGACCGGGTTATCGCTGATGCCGTTATTAATATAGCTCTTCGTTAAGGTTAAAAATCAGGCGACAGTGCGTTCTCTGTGCTGACTAACATAATGCAGCGGCGTCATACCGTAGAAGTCTTTAAAGACAGAAATAAAGTACGACGTACTGTTGTAGCCGCAGGACTGTGATACCTGAGAGATATTTTTACCGTCCATCATTAATTCATTTACGGCATAACGCATGCGGCAGGTGGTGATTATTTGGCTATAACTGGTGTTTTCGCTTTTCAACTTTTTCTTTAACAGACTTGGGCTAAGACATAAACAACTGGCTACCATACTAAGATTCCAGTCTTTGTGAATATCGCTTTCAATAATTTGATAAACGCTGTCACTTACACAATTACGTAACATATACATCATTAATGAAACGAATTTTTTACTGTCGAGAAAACGGGATAGCACCGTGAATAATAATGCGCGTGTTCGTTCCTTTTCTGACTCAGTTTCTGCGGGCATCATGCTGTGTTGCGCGGCAACGCGAAAGACGTCTGGCGTCAGGCATGGCAGGGTGAGTATGGGCGTAGCGCTACGTTGCCATACTGGTATTTGCGAGAGATCTTTATTCAGAAACCGGAGGTAATCTTTGATGATGTCGTGACTAATATGAGCAACCAAAGTGTTGTTAAGAGAGGAGACGTCGATAATATTATTTTCACAATTTAATAACGCCATATGGTTAGCTTTAAGGCTAATAGGTTCTTTCCCATTCACCCTTATCCAGACATCTTTTTCAGTCAATAAAACAATACAAGGTTGGTCGCTGCAAATCCTCATACATGTACTCCTGAGTGCGAATAAAAGACCAGTTCTCGCTAAAGCAAAGCGATACCGGGAAATGGTTATATAATTGTATGATGAATATAAACATGCATAAAAATAACGAGTTTTACTAATAGTACAAATTTTTATAGTAATTTCTCATGTACATATTTTTTTACAGGATAAATAACAGGCAAAAAAAAGCGCGGGGTGGGGCCGCGCAAAAAGTATGACATTTTTGTTTGCAGCAATTTTTATGAAAACGTTGCCATACTCAAAAGGCCTAAGGCCAGGCGGCGTAATGTTATTTAAACAATTACGCCTTCAGCGGAATAGTGGTTACGCTTTCACGCACATAACGTGGTAAATACCGTCAATAATTTCAGTCCCTTCAGTTTCGTGTTCAAATCCAGGGAAATGGTGGTCCCAGGATTGCAGCGAGCGTAAATAACTTACTTGCGGACTGTTTTTATCGCCGAAGTTTTCACCAGACAGCAGCATCGGGATTCCTGGCGGATACGGGATAACTGAGTTTGCCGCGATGCGTCCTGGCAGATTTTCAATGGATACCAGTTCGACATTGTTGTCGACAATCGCGTTGTACGCTTCACGCGGGGTGACTTCCGCCACCGGCAGGCCGGAATAGGCTTCGTTCAACCGTGCGCCAGGGTTGTTTTCTTTCAGCCAGGCAAACATGGTGTCACCAAGATCGTGAATCCCCATGTTCGCGTAAGTGTCAGGATATTGTTCAACAAGTTCCGGCATCACCTGCGCCAGCGGTGTGTTGGCGTCATAGTGGCGTTTGAAGGAGCAAAGGGTGTTAACCAGAGTTCCCCATTTCCCACGGGTTACGCCCATAGAGAACAGGAACATAATTTGGAAGTCAGTGGTGCGGGTAGGTACAATGCCGTGGCGACCAAGCCAGGCAGTGACCAGCGCCGCCGGAACACCGGTTTCTTCCAGTTCACCATCTTCACCCATTCCCGGAGCAAGGATGCTGACTTTAATCGGGTCGAGCATACTCCAGTTATCCGGAATATCTTTGAAGCCGTGCCAGCTTTCGCCCGGATGCATTACCCAGCAGTCCTGAACGGTGGTCAGCAGTTTGGTTGGTGCGTCAGCAAAGTCATAGGTTTTGCCGGTTTGTGGGTCGGTGACGACTTCTTTGTTCCACGGTTTGAAGAACCAGCTACCGTCAGCGGTGAACTCTTTATATAGCCGCGCCATCGCCTGACGGAAATCAACCGCTTCGTCAATCACTTCCTGTGTCAGTGACAGGCCGCTGTTGCCGTCCATCATCGACACCGCCACGTCGTTGGATGCGCAGATGGCATACAGCGGGGAGGTGGTGGCATGCATCATGTAGGCCTGGTTGAAGCGGGAGAAGTTAATCGCCCCACGACCTTCACGTACATGAATATAAGAAGCCTGTGACAGCGCATTCAGCAGTTTGTGGGTGGAGTGGGTGGCGAAAACGGTAGGACCGTTGTGATCGCCAGGTTCGCCGCGCATGGCATAGTGATCGGCATAGATCGGGTTGAAACGTGCATAGCCGTACCAGGCTTCGTCAAAGTGCAGACGATCGGAGGTTTTTTCCAGCAGATCCTGCGCTTCTTTAGCGTTATAACACACGCCGTCATAGGTGCAGTTGGTCACCACGCAGTAAGACGGTTTTTGCCCGGCTTTGTCTTTGGTCAGCGGGCTTTCACTGATTTTCTTCTGCAAGGTTTCAGGTTGCATTTCCTGCGGATAGATTGGCCCGATAATGCCGTAGCGGTTGCGGCTTGGCACCATATAGACCGGTTTCGCGCCTGTCAGCATCAAACCTTGTTCGATGGATTTATGGCAGTTACGGTCAACGACCACGACATCGTTATCGGTCATGCAAGCCTGCATGATGGTGCGGTTAGAGCCGGAAGTACCGACGACTACCGACCAGGAGCGATCGGCACCAAATACGCGTGCGGCATATTTTTCGCTTTCGCCAAATGCGCCAGTATGGTCAAGCAAAGAACCGAGGGAAGTTCGTTCGATGCCCATGTCGGTGCGGAACAGATTTTCACCATAGTAGTCATGGTAGAAACGTCCGGCGGGTGTTTTGGTAAAACCAACGCCGCCCTGGTGGCCTGGCGCTGCCCAGGAATATTCATGGATGTCACTATATTTCATCAGCGCGCTGAACAGTGGCGGCAACAGCTGCTGGCGGTAGCGGGTCATCGCGGCAACGGCGCGTCCGGCGATAAAGTCGGCGGTATCTTCCAGAATCCAGGCGAATTCATCGACAAGCTCCAGCAGGTCGCGATCCATTGCGGCGAGGGCTTTTTCCCGATCGCCCAACAGGAAGACCGGCACGTTTTGTTGGCGCTCATGAAGCTTACCGATCAATTGTCTGACGTTTTGATGTTCGTCCGGATGTTCCATTTGATAGCTGAACATCAGGCAGTCAATGGCTTCGTTTGAAGAGAGAATGGCAAAACCATCATCAAAGGAGGTGGATTTAATCACGGTAACATTTTGCTGGCTTAAAGCATCTGCCAGACGCTCAACGGCGTTACCGACCCAGGTGTCTTGATGGAGAAACTCGCTTTCAACAATTAATACTTTCATCATTGCTTACCCGGTTATGAAGGAATCTTCGTTGCGGGCAAGTATCTTCCGGCCTTTTCGGGCTGTAAAGCGCGTGAAAAACAAACATTTTTGAAATATTTAGTTTTATAAACAATACGTTATGTGATTATTTTAAATTATTTTCACTGCTTATTATCGACGGCTAAACTATTTTTTTGGCTGATACTGATATCGTCTTTAGCCGGGAAACGTCTGGCGGCGCTGTTGGCTAAGTTTGCGGTATTGTTGCGGCGACATGCCGACATATTTGCCGAACGTGCTGTAAAAACGACTACTTGAACGAAAGCCTGCCGTCAGGGCAATATCGAGAATACTTTTATCGGTATCGCTCAGTAACGCGCGAACGTGGTTGATGCGCATCGCGGTAATGTACTGTTTCATCGTCAATTGCATGACCCGCTGGAATATCCCCATTGCATAGTTGGCGTTAAGTTTGACGTGCTCAGCCACATCGTTGATGGTCAGCGCCTGATCATAGTTTTCGGCAATAAAGCCCAGCATCTGGCTAACATAAAATTGCGCATGGCGCGAGACGCTGTTTTTGTGTGTGCGCGAGGTTTTATTGACCAGAATCGGTTCCCAGCCAGAGAGGCTAAATCGCTTGAGCATCAGGCCAATTTCATCAATGGCGAGCTGGCGAATTTGCTCGTTCGGACTGTTTAATTCCTGCTGCCAGCGGCGCACTTCAAACGGGCTAAGTTGCTGTGTGGCCAGTGATTTGATCACCATGCCGTGAGTGACGTGGTTAATCAGGTCTTTATCCAGCGGCCAGGAGAGAAACAGATGCATCGGCAGATTAAAAATCGCCATGCTCTGACAGGTTCCGGTATCTGTTAGTTGGTGCGGTGTACAGGCCCAGAACAGCGTGATATGACCCTGATTGATATTCACTTTTTCATTGTTGATCAGGTATTCCACATCGCCATCGAAAGGCACATTCACTTCGACCTGACCATGCCAGTGGCTGGTGGGCATGATATGCGGTGCGCGAAACTCAATCTCCATCCGCTGGTATTCCGAATACAGCGACAGCGGGCTGCGGGTCTGTTTTTCGTCGCTGCTGCACATAAACGTATCTGTATTCATGGATGGCTCTCTTTCCTAGAATATCAGAATTATGGCAGGAGTGAGGGAGGATGACTGCGAGTGGGAGCACGGTTTTCACCCTCTTCCCAGAGGGGCGAGGGGACTCTCCGAGTATCATGAGGCCGAAAACTCTGCTTTTCAGGTAATTTATTCCCATAAACTCAGATTTACTGCTGCTTCACGCAGGATCTGAGTTTATGGGAATGCTCAACCTGGAAGCCGGAGGTTTTCTGCAGATTCGCCTGCCATGATGAAGTTATTCAAGCAAGCCAGGAGATCTGCATGATGTCTGCACCCAAAATTACATTTATCGGCGCTGGTTCGACGATTTTCGTTAAAAATATTCTTGGTGATGTGTTCCATCGCGAGGCGCTGAAAACGGCGCATATTGCCCTGATGGACATTGACCCCACCCGCCTGGAAGAGTCGCATATTGTGGTGCGTAAGCTGATGGATTCAGCAGGGGCCAGCGGCAAAATCACCTGCCACACCCAACAGAAAGAAGCCTTAGAGGATGCCGATTTTGTCGTGGTGGCATTTCAGATTGGCGGTTATGAACCTTGCACGGTGACTGATTTCGAGGTCTGTAAGCGGCATGGTCTGGAACAAACCATTGCCGATACGTTGGGGCCGGGCGGTATTATGCGCGCGCTACGTACCATTCCGCATCTGTGGCAAATTTGCGAGGACATGACGGAAGTCTGCCCCGATGCCACCATGCTCAACTATGTTAACCCAATGGCGATGAATACCTGGGCGATGTATGCCCGCTATCCGCATATCAAACAGGTCGGGCTGTGCCATTCGGTGCAGGGAACGGCGGAAGAGTTGGCGCGTGACCTCAATATCGACCCAGCTACGCTGCGTTACCGTTGCGCAGGTATCAACCATATGGCGTTTTACCTGGAGCTGGAGCGCAAAACCGCCGACGGCAGTTATGTGAATCTCTACCCGGAACTGCTGGCGGCTTATGAAGCAGGGCAGGCACCGAAGCCGAATATTCATGGCAATACTCGCTGCCAGAATATTGTGCGCTACGAAATGTTCAAAAAGCTGGGCTATTTCGTCACGGAATCGTCAGAACATTTTGCTGAGTACACACCGTGGTTTATTAAGCCAGGTCGTGAGGATTTGATTGAGCGTTATAAAGTACCGCTGGATGAGTACCCGAAACGCTGCGTCGAGCAGCTGGCGAACTGGCATAAAGAGCTGGAGGAGTATAAAAAAGCCTCCCGGATTGATATTAAACCGTCACGGGAATATGCCAGCACAATCATGAACGCTATCTGGACTGGCGAGCCGAGTGTGATTTACGGCAACGTCCGTAACGATGGTTTGATTGATAACCTGCCACAAGGATGTTGCGTGGAAGTAGCCTGTCTGGTTGATGCTAATGGCATTCAGCCGACCAAAGTCGGTACGCTACCTTCGCATCTGGCCGCCCTGATGCAAACCAACATCAACGTACAGACGCTGCTGACCGAAGCTATTCTTACGGAAAATCGCGACCGTGTTTACCACGCCGCGATGATGGACCCGCATACTGCCGCCGTGCTGGGCATTGACGAAATATATGCTCTTGTTGACGACCTGATTGCCGCCCACGGCGACTGGCTGCCAGGCTGGTTGCACCGTTAAAACGCGACTAAACGCTACTGCGCCGGGGGATTTATTCCGGCGCACACCTCTGACGATACCAATAACAGAAGGCGGGCGTTGGTAACAGCGACCCGATACCCTATGAGCATTTCAATGACTACAAAACTCAGTTATGGATTTGGAGCGTTCGGGAAGGATTTTGCGATCGGCATTGTGTATATGTACCTCATGTATTACTACACCGATGTCGTCGGGCTGTCTGTGGGTTTGGTCGGTACTTTGTTTCTGGTGGCGAGGATCTGGGATGCTATTAACGATCCGATTATGGGATGGATTGTAAATGCTACGCGATCGCGATGGGGTAAGTTCAAACCCTGGATCCTGATCGGTACGTTGGCAAACTCTGTAATCTTATTTCTCCTCTTTAGTGCGCATCTGTTTGAAGGTACTACTCAGATTGTCTTTGTTTGCGTGACCTACATCCTCTGGGGCATGACTTACACCATTATGGATATTCCCTTCTGGTCGCTGGTTCCAACCATCACGCTCGATAAACGTGAGCGCGAACAACTGGTTCCTTATCCGCGTTTTTTTGCCAGTCTGGCAGGCTTTGTTACGGCAGGTGTGACGCTACCATTTGTTAATTATGTCGGCGGTGGCGATCGGGGATTTGGCTTTCAGATGTTCACTCTGGTACTGATCGCCTTTTTTATTGTTTCAACCATCATCACTCTGCGCAATGTGCATGAAGTCTTTTCGTCAGACAATCAACCGTCTGCTGAAGGAAGCCATCTGACACTTAAAGCCATCGTTGCGCTAATTTATAAAAACGATCAGCTTTCATGCCTCTTGGGTATGGCTCTTGCTTATAATGTAGCCAGCAACATTATTACCGGCTTTGCTATCTATTATTTCTCATATGTTATCGGTGATGCGGATTTGTTCCCCTATTATCTGTCGTATGCGGGAGCTGCTAACCTGGTGACGTTAGTATTCTTCCCACGCTTAGTTAAATCATTATCCCGACGCATTTTATGGGCCGGAGCATCTATTCTTCCGGTGTTAAGCTGTGGTGTTCTCCTGTTAATGGCATTAATGAGCTATCACAACGTCGTCCTCATTGTGATTGCGGGTATTTTGCTGAATGTGGGAACGGCGCTTTTCTGGGTATTACAGGTCATCATGGTGGCAGATACCGTTGATTACGGTGAATATAAACTGCACGTACGCTGTGAAAGTATCGCTTACTCCGTGCAGACTATGGTGGTGAAGGGCGGTTCAGCCTTTGCGGCTTTTTTCATTGCGGTTGTGTTAGGGATGATTGGCTATGTACCGAATGTTGAACAGTCTACGCAAGCCCTATTAGGTATGCAGTTTATTATGATTGCTCTACCAACTCTGTTTTTCATGGTAACGCTGATTCTCTACTTCCGTTTCTATCGCCTCAATGGTGACACGCTGCGCAGGATCCAGATCCATCTGCTGGATAAATATCGCAAAGTACCGCCCGAGCCTGTTCATGCTGATATTCCGGTCGGTGCAGTGAGTGATGTGAAAGCCTGACGTGGACAATAGCTAACGAAAATGGCCTGATGCGATATGTTTATCAGGCCACGTCTTAATGTAATGCTTTGGATTTGCAAATTTTGTAGACCGGATAAGGAATTCACGCCGCATCCGGCATCAACAAAGCGCAAGTTGTTATCCGGTTATCAAGCCAAAGCGCCGTAGCTGGCGGCAATGAAAGCGAGCGAGGAATATCACCGTCGTTAATGCGCCAAGCAGCGCGCAGAACATATCGGATTGCGTGTCCCACTGGTCGCCCTGGGTGCCGAGAAAATCATCCGCTCCCTGACCCATTGCCAGCGCTGCCCACCACTCGATTAATTCATACATCGCGCTTATCGCCAGCGCCACGCAGCAGACCAGGAACGCCACCATTTTACGTCCGCGCACGTACATCCCGCGAACGAGAATTTCTCGTGCCACCAGTGCAGGCACCAGCCCCTGGAAAAAGTGCCCCAGCTTGTCATACGGATTACGACTCAACCCCAGCCATTCCTGCACCTCAAAACCAACGGGGACTTTCGCGTAGGTGTATTGTCCGCCGACCATCAGGATGATGGCGTGAAGGAAAATGAGCGTATAGAGCAGCGGCGTTAACGGATAACGTCTGGCGGTGGCAAGCAGTAGCTGCACGACAATAATCACCGGTGTCACTTCCATCAGCCAGGTGAGTTTGTCATGGGCCGAAATGCCGGTATAAATCAGGATTAACGTTAGCGTCAGTGCGCTGGTGTTAAGAATTAACGGCTTGAGTGTGCGGGTCATGGTGAGTTCGCAAATCAGGGAAAATACTGACTATTCACCAGCAAGCGTGAAATTACAATCGCAAAAGAGGTGGCCCAGGGGGATCACCTGGCAGCATGCTGCCAGGCGCTGGGCCGAAGAGGTTACTTAGTGCAGTTCGCGCACTGTTTGTTGACGATTTGCTGGAAGAAGTCGTTACCTTTGTCATCGACCAGGATAAACGCCGGGAAATCTTCTACTTCGATTTTCCAGATAGCTTCCATACCCAGCTCCGGATAAGCGACGCACTCCAGATGCTTGATGCTCTGCTGCGCCAGTACCGCCGCCGGACCGCCGATGCTACCGAGGTAGAAGCCGCCGTGTTTATGACACGCGTCGGTAACCTGCTGACTGCGGTTACCTTTCGCCAGCATGATCATGCTGCCGCCGTGGGATTGCAGCAGATCCACGTAGGAGTCCATACGGCCTGCGGTGGTTGGGCCAAGTGAACCTGATGGATAACCGGCAGGGGTTTTCGCCGGACCCGCGTAGTAGATCGGGTGATCTTTGATGTACTGCGGAAGTTCTTTACCGGCGTCAATCAGCTCTTTCAGCTTGGCGTGTGCAATATCTCGGCCCACGATAATGGTGCCGGTGAGCGACAAACGAGTGGATACCGGGTATTGCGAAAGCTGGGCGAGGATCTCTTTCATCGGGCGGTTAAGGTCAACTTTCACCGCTTCGCCTTCACCGGCCTGGCGCAGTTCTTGTGGAATGTACTGGCCTGGGTTGTGTTCCAGTTTTTCGATCCAGATACCTTCGCGGTTGATTTTCGCTTTAATGTTACGGTCAGCGGAGCAGGAGACGCCCATGCCGACCGGGCAGGATGCGCCGTGACGTGGCAGACGGATAACGCGAATGTCGTGCGCGAAGTATTTACCGCCAAACTGCGCGCCAAGACCGAGTTTCTGGGCCTCTTCCAGCAGTTCCTGTTCCAGCTGGACATCGCGGAACGCCTGACCATGTTCGTTCCCTTCCGTCGGCAGTTCATCGTAATAGTGAGCGCTTGCTAACTTGACGGTTTTCAGGTTGGTTTCCGCAGACGTACCGCCAATCACAAACGCGATATGGTACGGCGGGCAGGCTGCAGTACCGAGGGTACGCATTTTCTCGACGAGGAAGTTTTTCAGTTTGCCGGGAGTCAGCAGGGCTTTGGTTTCCTGGTAGAGATACGTTTTGTTGGCAGAGCCGCCGCCTTTCGCAACGCAAAGGAATTTGTACTCATCGCCATCTACCGCGTACAGGTCGATTTGCGCAGGCAGGTTAGTGCCGGTGTTGACCTCTTTGTACATGTCCAGCGCCGCATTCTGTGAATAGCGCAGGTTATCTTCGATATAGGTGTTATAGACGCCTTTCGACAGCGTTTCTTCATCACCGCCGCCGGTCCACACGCGCTGGCCTTTTTTACCGACGATGATCGCGGTGCCGGTATCCTGGCAGGTCGGCAGCACGCCTTTGGCGGCGATTTCGGAGTTTCTTAAGAATTGCAGCGCCACGTACTTGTCGTTTTCGCTGGCTTCTGGATCGTGAAGAATAGCCGCAACCTGTTTCTGGTGTGCCGGGCGGAGCATAAAAGAAGCGTCGTGAAAGGCTTGCTGCGCCAGCAGGGTCAGGGCTTCTGGTTCCACTTTCAGGATGGTTTCGCCGTCGAAGTCGGCAACGCTAACGTAATCGGAAGTGAGTAGATAGTATTCGGTATTGTCTTTCCCCATCGGGAAAGGTGCCTGGTAGATAAAGGGTTTGTTTGACATAGCTTCCAGCCTGTAACTCTGTATTTGTTATTCGAAAATGGCGTGCCGCGTAGTCACGGGCGGCACGCAAAGTGCATTTATAAGAACCCGTACATCGCGGCGAAGATCCAGCCGAAGACGCACGATACGCTCACACCAATCAACCCCGGCAGAATAAAGCTGTGGTTGATGACGAAGCGACCGATGTGGGTGGTGCCGGAACGGTCAAACTGAATCGCTGCCAGATCGCTCGGATAAGTCGGCAGGATGTAATAACCGTAGCAAGCCGGTGCTGAAGCCACGATGTATGCCGGATCAACGCCGATCGCCAGCGCGACCGGAACAATCGCCGCCAGCGCCGCAGCCTGAGAGTTTACAAACTTGGAAACCAGCAGCAGAACAATGGCATAGGCCCACGGATACTCTTTCACCATTTCACCCAGTACGCCCTGAATTTCAGACATATGCGCACCGAACATGGTTTCTGCCATCCATGCGATACCGTACACCGCCACGATGGCGATCATACCGGAACGGAAGACTTCGTTTTTTGAGATAGACGCGGGATTGGTTTTGGTCAGGATAATAATCAGCGCCCCGGTCAGCAGCATAAACATCTGAATAACCAGTACCATCGACAGCGGTTTGCCGCCGAAGGATGGACGCAGGTCCGAATCAGCACCAAGAAGGGCGACTACAGCGATTGCCCCGAGGAAAATCCACATTGCCAGCCAGTTGCTTTTCGGCAGTTTTTTATCCAGCAGCGTCGCGGTATCACCGTAAACATACTCACGGTTTTCCGGTACGGAGATGAATTTCTGGAACTCTTCGTCTTTATCCAGATCTTTACCGCGGAACCAGCTGAAGATACCGATCGCCAGGATACCGATTAACGTCGATGGAATGGTGATTGCCAGCAGATCGAGGAACTCAAGATGGCGACCATCAAAGGTGACATTACCCAGCATCGCAACCAGAGACACGACCGCAACCGACACCGGACTGGCGATAATCCCCATCTGTGCACCGATAGAACTTGCCGCCATCGGACGTTCCGGACGGATGTTGTTCTTAATGGCGACGTCGTAGATGATCGGCAGAATGGTGTAAACCACATGACCCGTACCGCAAAGAATGGTCAGTGTACAGGTCACAAACGGCGCGACAATTGAGACATATTTCGGGTTGCGGCGCAGCAGCTTCTCGGCAATTTGCAGCATGACATCAAGACCGCCCGAAGCTTGCAAGGTCGCCGATGCCGCCACCACCGCAATGATAACCAGCATGACATCAACTGGTGGTTTACCTGGCTGAAGGTGGAAGACGAAGACCAGAATGACCAGACCGATACCGCCTAATAAACCCAGCGCGATACCACCCTTTCTGGCACCATAAAACAGACATATCAGTATTATGATAAGTTGGATAGTAAATAACATGTGTGAACCCTCGCGATAATCCTATTTAAATTTTTGCTGAATAGATCACAGTCACGTTCTGTTTTGTATGAACTGTTTTCAGAGCCTGACTAAATATCCGTTTGGTCGTTACCGGCTTTAGCAAATACCTCACAGTGAATATTGGCTGATTAAAGCAGCGGCAAATTTATGCACTGTGATAAGCGGCTTTTTCAGAGAGAAAGACTCTCTGGCGATGGGTTTATAGTTTGTACTGCGCAGATGTTAATGTTTTGTTTGCTGTTATCTTATTGATATTTATCGGTCTATTTTTTGTTCTCAGGGCAGATGTCATTAGGTTTATAGATTAATCTGATCTACCCATTTGTGGGTAAAAATACACATAATGCGGGTGACATAATAGTTAATTAACTTTTGTTAGCGTTTTGAAATTAAAAACACCGTTCACCTGAAGAGATATTAATTTTTAGCGATGATGGAGGGATAATTATATTTGATCTGGCACAAGTTTTACTGATGAAGGATGTAACTTGTGCCAGGGGTATTTTGCATTACGGTAATAATTATGGTAATGCTGCCAACTTACTGATTTAGTGTATGATGGTGATTTTAAGGTGCTTGCGTGGCTTCCATTTCCATCAGATGTCCTTCCTGCTCCGCTACTGAAGGCGTGGTGCGTAACGGCAAAAGCACTGCCGGACATCAGCGCTATCTCTGCTCTCATTGCCGTAAAACATGGCAACTACAGTTCACTTACACCGCCTCTCAGCCCGGTACGCACCAGAAAAT